>DAOTWO010000210.1:0-9447 GCA_034435855.1 Thermomicrobium sp.
CGCACAGCGCGGCGAACATGTTGCCTTTGTCGTCTGATGCGCCGCGGGCGTAGAGGCGGCCATCCCGCACTACGGGTTCGAAGGGGGGTGTCTCCCAGAGTTCGAGCGGGTCCGGTGGTTGGACGTCATAGTGTCCGTAGACAAGCACTGTGGGAAGGGTGGGATCGACTATCCACTGGCCGTAGACTATTGGGTTCCGCTCCGTCGGTAAGAGCCGCACGTCCGGGATCCCGAGAGTCCGAAGGCGCTGGGCTACCCACTCGGCGGCGCGCTGGACATCGGTTTGGTGCTGTGGGAGCGCACTGACACTGGGAATACGGAGGAAATCGCGGAGTGCCTCCAAGTGTTCAGCCTCGTACTGGACCAGAGAGGACTCACACCGTCGGACAAGCTCTTCCATCATCGGCCTCCTTTCCGGGGCGGAGTATCGCAGACCGTGTGGGATTGTGCAGTACGGGAAGACCTGTATTCCCGTACGACTGGAAAACTTCATCAATGGGCGTACCAAAGGGGGAATCTATGCTCAGGTCACGGCGACTCGCAGTCACGTCGATCATAGTCATCATTGCAGCCCTTCTCTTGCCAGTGCTTCCGGCAGGAGCAAGTCAACAGCCGGGGCTCAGTGTTGCTTTCTGGCGGACATGGGCCCGAACCGATCGGCCAGTGGCTGAAGGACGGGCGGCTCGCACCTGGATGTGGGGACCAGCACCGATTAGCAATGTCCTCTTTGAGGAGTACGACGAGGCCACAGACCTCTCTGGAGACGTGGTCGGAGTCCGCTGGGTGCAATACTTTGACAAGACCCGCATGGAGGTCACCGACGATGGGGCCGATCCGGTCAACCCGTGGTATGTCACCAACGGTCTTCTGGCCAAAGAACTGATTACCGGGAAGCTTCAGCTCGGCCATAACCGGTTTCGCCAGGGGCCGCCGGCTCAGGTGCCCGTCGCCGGTGATTTGAATGACCCCAATGCACCCACCTATGCGACCTTCGCCCCGCTGATGGGCTACCAGCCACTGCCGGTCGGCATGACGATTATCCAGACGGTCGACCGCAACGGGACGGTCGGAGCTGACCCGGCGCTAGCGCGCTTTGGCGTCACCGCTGCTGTGAACGTGCGAGAGACAAACCACACGGTGGCAAGTGTTTTCTGGGACTTCATGAACGCCCGCGGTACGGTCTATGTCGACGGCACCTTCCGTGAGGACCGTCTCTTCGAGAATCCCTTCTACGCGACTGGTCTACCCTTGACCGAGGCCTACTGGACGACGGTGCTGGTCGGCGGTGCCCCAAAGCGAGTACTCGTCCAGGTCTTCGAGCGGCGCGTGCTGACGTATACCCCGGACAATCCGCCTGGCTGGCGGGTTGAGGCGGGCAATGTGGGGCTGCACTACTACCAGTGGCGGTATGGGCAACTCGGTGCCCAGCCAGTGACCTGGGACACAAGCCGGCCAGAGGATCTCTCTTATCTCGATGCCGTGGTGCCAACAATCATCCAATTAGCAGCAGGCCTTGGGCCGTTGGATGCGCTCTTGGTCCGCCCTGCCCCAGAGAATCCCTCCTGGCGCTCTGAAGTGGAGCGTCGGCTGATCTTTGTGCAGGACTGCGCGCGAGCCATGCGCGAGGCAACGCCGTCACCGATGCTGTCGGGATGGCACGCGCAACTGATGGTCGGCCTCGAACTCCTGGAAGTTGGGGCGAGTAAGGTGCGTCGCGGCCTCGACCAGCGCAATGTCAGCCTTATTCTGGAAGGCTATCAACAAATGGACGAGGGACGCGCTGCGATCCTCGACGCACTCCGTGTCTTTCCCACACTGCTCGCCGCCGGAACATCCAGCGACCCCCTTGCAGCTGCCGTGCCAGGGGAGTTGGGCGTGGCTCTGACACTGCCCCTCCGAGCGGGGACATGGTATGCCGACCCAATCCAGGCCTGACAGGATGGAGGAGACAATGGAAGAGAGACCACTGCCTTCCGGCACGAACCGGGTACCAATGACGCCGTCGGAGGAAGGCAGTCGTTGGTTCCTGCCGCTTGCGACGCTGCAGGCCATCTTGCTGCTCGCGCTGGTGGTGGGTACGGCGCTTTTCGTCGCCGAGCTCCGTCGCCTCAGTAACCGAGCAGAAACCCTTGCGCACGAGGTCACGCTCCTCCAGCAACGTGCTGATGCGGCGGAGCGACGTCTCTCCGACCTTGAAGAGCAGAACGCGCAGCTCGCCGCTCAGGTAGCGAGTCGAACAAGCAGTACAGCGACACCACAGCCGCCGCCTCCTGTCCGCGCACCGGATCTGACGAAGTTGGCAGGAGTTCCGCGTCAGGGACGCGTGCTGGGTGATCCGACGGCACCGGTGCTTGTCGTGGTCTGGGGAGACTACCAGTGCCCGGCCTGTGCGGCCTTTGAGCAGCAGCTCTTTCCGCAACTCCTTGAGCGCTATGTTGCGAACGGTCGTGTCCGCTGGGAGTTCCGTGACCTTGCCTTCATCGGGCGTGAATCGTTGCGTGCTGCTGAGGCGGCATCCTGCGCGGAGGAGCAGGGGAAGTTCTGGGAATACCATGTGGGGCTCTACGCCAACTTCGTTGGGGCCAACCGCGGTGGGTATAGCGACGCTCGTCTGAAGGAACTAGCGTCGCTCCTTGGGCTCGATGTGACAGCGTTTGAGACCTGTCTGGCCGGCGGGCGTTATACGGTCCGTGTCCAAGAAGCGGTGCAGCAAGCCCTCGATGCAGGTGTGCAAGCGACGCCATCCTTTAGTGTTAATGGAAGCCCACCGTTCACGATCAGCCGACTCGACGACCTGGTGGCGCGGATCGAGGAGGCCAGTGGATGACTTCCAGGTCCCTCCAGACCATGATCATTCCAAACCTGGAGTCATCAGTGGGCCGCTCCTGGACCGGCAGAAAGCGGTCGTCGGAAGGCTCGTTGGAGTCATCCTGTGGGCAGGACATGTCCCGGCACCAGAGCTGAACGTCACTGTCGTGATCGAGGGCGAGCAGGTGGGTAGAGGATCAAGAACGAAAGGACACGGTGTATGAGTGCTCCGCAGACGATACAAACGGTGCGCCTCCCTCTTGTCACACTCACTCCGCTCTTCCTCGGTGGGGCGGAGCCCCGCGGCCAGCCGGAACTCCGCGCCAGCTCAGTGCGCGGTGCGCTCCGCTTTTGGCTGCGCGCTTTGCTCGGAGGATGCTATGGGACGGATGGTGCCGCCCTGGCTAAGGTCCGTCGACTTGAAGCGGAGACCTTCGGCGAAGCCGGCGGTCGTGGCAGTGCGGGCGCATCGAAAGTCCTCGTGCGCGTTCTGCCTCCTTCAAGAGCACAATCCGGCTCCGGACAAGCTGCATCCTTTATCCACCCGTGGGATACACCGCGTCATCATCCGCGGAGCTACCTTTTCTTCTCGATGGCCTCCTCAAAAGTTCGTGGACAAGAGATCCCTGCCCGTTCCTTCATCGCTCCCCTCTTTGAATTCGATCTGGAACTTGCCTTACGACCAGGCGCCCCTGAGCAAGAGGCACGCAGGGCACTCTATACTGCCGTCCGTACTGCGTGGCTCCTTCTACACCTTGGCGGTCTCGGCGCTCGCGCGCGCCGTCTAGGTGGTGCACTTGCCCATCGTCCTGTCCCACGCCGCACTGCCGACGACCGGGTGGTGATGTCGGTGCCTCGCCATTTGAATCTTCCTTTTGACCTCGATCCATCACCGAAAGAGGCGGCTCAGGAGCTGGGAGAAGCCTTAACGGCTCTACGCAAAGGCTTTGATTGCAGTCCTCACGCCAACTCTGCGCGCCCAGCATGGGAGGTGCTCGACCCTCGCTGGTGCCGTATCTGGGTCTTCGGTGAGCGAGACTGGACGAGCACAGAACGTGGCTGGCCAGCAGTGGCCGAAGCAATCGGTACGTGGCTGCGTGATACGCGCCGGCAGCTGCCGACCGAACAGCGCCTGATTTTTGGCGCTCCGTTGGTCATTCCACAACGGCGTGGGGCTGTACCTCCACCTCCAGGGTACGAGCAGGCTGATCGGCGTCCATCCCCACTGTGGCTGACTGTGACGCGTGCCAGGAACGGTAACCTGCTTGGCATTGCCACCCTTTTCCAGTGTCAGTTTTTGCCCCGCCATTCCAACAGCCCGGAGCAACTGGAAGAACTCTATGACCGGATTGCTGAGGCGTTGAGCACGCTTCCCAACGTTGCGGAGGTGCACTATGCCTGACGCTCTCCTCCGCTTCACCTTCGGTCCCATCCAGGGCTTTATTGCTGAGGCCCGTCGGACAGCTGACCTCTACGCTGGGAGTCGCATCCTCGCGGAACTTGCTCGTGCTGTTGCCCATTCACTCCAGCAGGGTGGCGCTCAGCTGGTCTACCCTGCCAACCTGACCAGTGACCCACCCAACGTGATTGTCGCCCGCGTTCCCTGGGAGCGGGCCGAGGAGCTCGCCCAGCAGGCCGCTGCCGCGCTGCATGCACGCTGGCGAGACATCGCTGACCAAGCACTCGGCGAACTCGCGCGTCTCGTGGCCCTCGATGAAGCGCTGCATCAGCAGTGGCAGCTGCAGACTTCTGATCGCTGGGAGCTCTACTGGGCCGCTGTCCCCATCGAGAACGGCGACTATGCCACCGCCTTCCGGCGGGCTGCTGCCGGCGTTGCCGCTCTCAAGAAGACGCGCACCTTCAGCCAACGGCTGGAGGCCGGTGCGAAGGATGTCCTGAGCGGTCACCGTGCCGCACTCGCCCGTGACGGCGAGGATCCGCGAGCCTTCTGGCGTGCCGTCCGGCGACGACCGGACGGCGCTCGGCTTGTCGGCGAGCACGAGGTCTTGGACGCGGTTGGTGCCGTGAAGCGCTTCTTCCAACTCGATGCGATCTTCCCCTCTCTCCCCACTATTGCAGCCCGTCCGTTCGCTCGAGCAGCTGCCACGCGGGCGCAGTCTATGCTCGAGGCCTACCGGGACGCGTTCGAACTTCTCGTCACGTCGCTCGGTGAGCGTCCACAGCGATACCGGCGCAGCGGACTTGGTGTCGACACGTTTCCCTATGACGGAGCCTTCCTTTACGAGGCGACGCTCGAGTGGCCAGCGTTGCTGGAGGAACTTGGGCTCGATCCGGAGACCAACGATCCGCTCCGTACCCAGGTCGAAAAGATCCATCGCGCAGCCCGCTCTGCTCTTATGGAACTCTATCGAGTGGTTGGCCAGCGACCGTCACGGTATGTTGCGGTCCTCGTGCTTGATGGTGACTCGATGGGTGAATGGCTGTCTCGCGCCCTTGCGGAGGGGGGTGAGGCAGCGCACCACGAGATCAGTCACAAGCTAGCCAGCTTCGCACAGGCGGCCCAGCAGGTGTTCACTGGCTCCTTCTCGAACGCCGTACCGATCTACCTTGGGGGCGATGACGTGCTGGCGCTAGCCCCGGCTGAAGAGGCTGTTCCGCTAGCCCTTGCGCTTGCTGAGCGGTTCCACATGGTCACTGGTGGCCGCACGGTTTCAGCCGGCATTGCTCTCGCCCACTGGCTCGAGCCACTCGGTGATCTCCTGCACGCGGCTCGCGACGCAGAAAAACGCGCCAAGCGTCTGCCGGGTAAAGACGCCATTGCGGTAGAGCTCCAGCCACGCGGTGGGGAGATCGTGCGCGTCGTTGCCAAACGCACCGCGCTCACGGAGCTCAAGCTCGGCGATCTCATTGACCGTTTTCGACGCGAGGGCCCTGGCAGTCTCTCTGGTCGTCTGCCGACCGACCTGCGGGTTGCCGCCCGTGCCTTGTCAACGGCGGACGAAAGCTTCCGCGCAGTGCTGGTTCGGTCAGTCAAACGGCAAGGGGAATGGCCGGACGGCGCCATAGCGGAGCGTGATCAACTTGTCACGCGGCTACATGCGTTCGCACGAAGCTATGACGTCCTCCGCCGTGACTCGGAAGAGTCGAGCTCCACGGCTATTCCTCGCACCGTGCCCGAAGGCCCAGCCCAGCTGGCCGAATGGCTGGCCGTGGCCCGCTTCCTGGCGAGAGGAGGTGGCGAGTGATCACGCTGTTCCTTGAACCGCTTGATGTCTGGCTGTTCCGTGACGGGCGTCCCTTCACTGCCGGGCAGCAGTTCCGCGCTGCCAGCCGCTTCCCGCCGAGCCCACTCGTCCTACAGGGTGCGCTCCGGGCCTACCACCTCATGGTGCACAGCCGCGTCTCTCCGTGGGACGCTCGGGCGGTCGCCGAAGCAGTGGGCGGCCCCGATGACTGGGGGCCGCTGCGGATGATTGGTCCGCTCCTTGCCCGTCGGTCCGAGACCGGCTCGCTCGAGCTGCTTCTCCCGCCTCCCGCCGATGCGCTCGCACGTGGCAACCGCTTGCAGCGATTGCCTGCCCCAAAGGAGCCTCCGTCCTGGCTCCGCGTTGCCGCACCGACGTCGGCGCTCTTTCCCCTGTGGGAGCTTGGAGATACGGTCACTGAGAAAGCCGGTCAGCGGCTCTGGTTGCCGCTCACTGACTTCCCGGCCTATGCCCGCGGCGAGGCCGTTGCTGGGGTGCCGCAGGACGAGCTCTGGGACGAAGAGGTTCGGGTCGGAATCGCTCAGGACTCAGTACGCCGCACGACGCGTGAGGGGTTCTACTACGAGGCTCGCTATGTCCGGCTGGCCCCCGGGGTGGGGCTCCTCATCTCCTTCGCCGGACTTGACTGGCACGAGACCGAGGGAATACTGGCGCTGGGTGGTGAGCGCCGCTCCGCTCGCTTTGTCGCTGTGCCGGAGCTCGCGCTGCCTACACCACCGGATCCTCTCCCCGAGCGCTTCTTCCTTTTCTTCTTAACCCCGGCCGTCTTTGAAGACGGCTGGCTGCCAACTGACTGGAGTGCCTTCTTCGAGGGATCAGTGGAACTCGTTGCTGCCGCCCTTGAGCGTGCCGAGGTCGTCGGGGGCTTCGATGTGGCACGGGGGAAGGAGCGCCCGGCATACCGCGCCATTCCTGCTGGGAGCGTCTACTACTTCCGTGCCCATGGCACGGCGCGGCTGCGAAGAGAAACCGGGCTTCCTTGGGTCACCGTCAGTGACTGGGGGCGCGAGGTTGGCTTCGGAACGGTACTGATTGGAGGTTGGTGAGATGGCTGAGGCGAGTGCCTTGCTCTTCGCGTACTGCGAAACACCACTCCACGCGGGGACGGGTCGTGCAGTCGGAACAGTTGATCTCCCCATCCAGCGGGAGCGCATCACCGGGTTCCCCATTGTTCAAGCATCGAGCGTGAAGGGTGTGCTCCGCGACGTCACCCGTGCCAACGGTAGTGAGGCAGAGCGCCATCGCGCCGTCTTTGGCCCTGAGCGGCCTGAAGAGGCTTCCAGTCACGCGGGGGCGCTCCAAGTCACCGACCTGCAAGTTGTCCTCTTCCCGGTTCGCTCACTCGCCGGCGTTTTCGCCTGGACGACCTGCCCTGCTGTGCTTGCTCGCCTCGGGCGCTTCGCCACGCTGGCTGGGATCGAAGGGCCGGTCGATCCGACTCGCTTTACCACACTGGGCCAAGGGCAGTGCGCGGTAGCGAATGAGAGTGCGTTACTCGCGCAGGCTGGCCAGCAGCTCGGCGTCATCCTTGAGGAGTACAGCTTCACCCTTGCCGGAGAACTCGCCGGCCTTGTGTCTGCACTCGCCGAGTGGCTGAGTGCCCACGCCCTGCCCCAGGGGCCGGAGTACGCCTGGTGGCGCGAGAACCTTGCCAAACACCTCTGTGTCCTCGCCGATGACGACTTTCGTGATTTCGTCCTGTACGGCACCGAGGTCGAGGCCCACGTCCGTCTGGAGGATGAGACGAAGACGGTTGAGGCCGGCGCACTCTGGACGACGGAGACGTTGCCAGCGGAAACGCTCTTGGTTGGTCTCCTGGCCACCACCCGCTCCCGCTACCACAAGGTTGCCGAGGATGGCCGAACGCTCCTCACCTGGCTAACACAGAAGGTCGACGGCAAACGGATTCGCTTAGGCGGCGATGAGACGACTGGCCGGGGTGCAGTCGTTCTGCGGGTTGCTCGCGTCTGAGGGAGGTGGGACGATGAGTCAGTCGCAGACCCGAGCGCAGAGCCATCAGCGCACGCTTGAGCAACGACGGGCCGCAGCGGCGTGGCAGTGCGTGGAGGCGGTTCGCAAGACCCCGTACGCCGACGAGTACGGTCAGCTGGCTCGTGAGGCAGCGTCGCTCGTCCAGATGCACGGGCTGGGGCAGACGCTCGCCTTCCTCAAGGCCAAAGCCAAGGAGAAGGAGAATGAGCACCAGCACCTCGCCCGCGACCTCTCGCGCTGGGTGAGCCGACAACTACTCGGCGAGGCCCGTGACGACCTCCGCGAGTGGATCGTGAACCAGGCCACTGTCGCTGAATACCGTCGGGCGACGTTGGAAGCACTTGCCTTCCTGACCTGGCTGAAGCGCTTCGCCGAGGCTGAGTTGGTGAAGGAGTGAGCCGATGCGTGAACGACCACGATCCGGCCAACCCCGTCGCGATGACCGACCGCTCCAGCGTGATAGCGGCTCACCACCGCGCCGCGACGGTGGAACTCGGCCACGCCATCAGTCGGCCGGTGGCCGCAGCAGTGATGCGCGTGGGCGCTTGCACCCGCTCCTGCCTCGCCCGACTCGCACGCTTTGGGAAGCCGCACGGCGCAACACCGCGAACCCTGGCCTCCTGTTCGACCGCTTCGCGCCGGAGGCAGCAGTCTTCGGCGATGCGACCGACGAGACGCCGCGCCGCGACTTCCTCCGTGCAGTCATTGAGGCTGGCGAGCGGCTCGCCCGGAGTGAGCTGTCCCGGCAGCTCCTCGCTCGCTGGGAGGCCAGTGTCCGCGCTGCTGGCGCCGAGCCGTTCACGGTAGAACTGCAGAGTCGCCTCGTCACCGGGCTTGGCGCTCATGGGCCGCTCGAGATCGGCTTTCGCTTCGACCGCTTTGGTTTCCCCGTTCTTCCCGGGAGTGGGCTCAAAGGTGTCGCACGGGCCTACGCGCACCTCGTCGAGCGGCGCGACGAGATGGACCCAGACTTCCTCGCCATCTTCGGCCGAGCACCAAAACCTGGCGAGGAGCATAAGGTCGGTCAAGCCGGCGCCCTAGTCTTCTTCGATGCCTACCCCGAACCCGGCTGGCGTCTCGAGCTTGATGTCATGACGCCACACTACCCGGACTATTACGCCGGCAAGGCACCGCCGACGCCCTGGCAGAACCCCAACCCGATCACCTTCCTGACGGTCGCCAGCGGGACGCGCTACCGCGTCGCGATTGGCATCCGCCAGGGCATCAGTGATCCAGACGGACGCTTGCGTGGGCGAGCACGGGAGTGGCTTCTGCGCGGCCTGGCCCAGCTCGGTTTCGGTGCTAAGACAACCAGTGGATATGGGGTGTTCCGTGAAGGAGGCTGAACAGTGAGCGCTCCGATCCGCCGTATCCTCGTCCTGAACGTCGGCAAGCCAGAGAACCGCGACGTCGCCCAGCG
>DAOTWO010000211.1:0-2792 GCA_034435855.1 Thermomicrobium sp.
CGGTTTCTTGTCAATCCAGGCTCTGTGGGGCAGCCGCGTGACGGGGATCCGCGAGCAGCGTTCATGATTTGGGAGCCAGAGCGGGGGCAGCTGACCTTCCGGCGCGTACCGTACAATATCGCAGCGGTACAGGCCGAGATGGCGGCTGCCGGACTTCCCCAGCTGCTGATCGAACGCCTGGCGCTCGGGTACTGAGGCGGGCAATAGGAGGAACGCCGTGGCGCGCGTCTACCGCCGGGTGGTCGTCCCGGTGAGTGGATCGCCAGATGACGAGCGGGCGATCGATTTAGCGGCCGCTGTGTGCGCCGGTAGTGATACCACGCTGATTCTGGTCTACGTCGTCGAGGTACCGCAGCGCTTTGCGCTGGATGTGGAGCTCCCGGAACAGATCGAGCGTGGCACCGCGATCTTGGAGCGTGCGGCTGAGTATGCCCAGCGCGTCGCACGTGGCAAGTGGAAGCGGGTGATGACCGAGCTCCTCCAAGCGCGGGTGGCTGGTGCGGCAATCGTCGACGAGGCGATCGAGCGAGCGGCCGATGCGATTATCATGGCGACGCGCAGCCGTTGGACGCTGGGAGTGCTCACACAAGGGGAGACGCTTCCGTATATCCTTGACAATGCACCGTGCGACGTGGTCGTCGTCCGCGTCGCTGACCAGGGTGGGGCACCGTCGTGAAGATCATCATCGTTGGTTGCGGTCGTGTTGGTGCCAAGCTTGCCAGCGACTTCGCCGAAGAGGGGCATCAAGTGTCGGTCGTTGACCAGCGGCAGACCGCTTTCCGGCGCCTCCCGTCAGGTTTCCGTGGCCAGCTGGTACTCGGTACTGGGATTGACGAGGACGTGCTCCGCAACGCGGGGATCCAGCAGGCAGACGTCTTCATTGCCGTAACGGAGAACGACAATACGAACATTATGGCTGCCCAGATTGCTCAGGTGATTTATCGCGTTCCGAAGGTGATTCTCCGCATCTATGACCCGGACCGGGCGGAGATCTACCGTGAGCTCGGCCTCACGGTGATCTGTCCGACCCGTACAGTCGCGGAGATGATTGAGCACGCGGTACGCGATCACATGGTTCCCAACGAGCGGAGTTGAGTCCGCAGGGCAGCCGAGTGGGGAGCAGAACACATGTACATCATCGTCGTCGGCGGAGGCAAAGTCGGTTACTACTTGACGAAGACTCTGGTGAATGAAGGGTATGAAGTCTTCCTTATCGAGAAGAACCCAGTGAAAGTACAGCTCTACCGTGACCGCTTCGGTGCCATCGTCATGCAGGGGGACGGGGCCGAGGTAGCGACGCTCGCAGCGGCTGGTGCCGGACGAGCCGACGTGGTCATTGCAGTCACGGGAGACGATGAGGACAACCTCGTTATTTGTCAGGTCGCTCGGGAGCGTTTTGGCGTCCGACGGACCATTGCGCGGGTGAACAATCCCAAGAACGAAGAGCTGTTCCGCCGGTTAGGGATCGACGTCACGGTGAGTCAGACGAACGTCATCCTGAGTCTGATCGAGCAACAGATCCCCGAGCGGCCCTTTGTGCATCTCTTGGCTTTACGCCACGCGGATCTTGCCATTGTCGAGGCCAAGGTCGCTGCCGAGTCGCCGGTTGTGCATCAGCCGATCTGGCAGCTGCCGCTTCCGCCGGAGTCGATCATCACCGCGATCCTGCGCCGAGGTGAACTGATCATCCCCACGGGGCAGACGGTCATTGAGCCGGGTGACGAACTGATCATTGTCACGAAGCAACAGCGTGAAGCGGAGCTCCGCGAACTCCTGTGCGTTCCGGCAACGCGGTAGGTGGACCCGCTCGGGCCCGACTGAACACAGGCCTCGTGACTCAGGCCGATCCGTGGTGCCTCGACAGAACGTGAGTATTTTCTCCTCTGCTCGGCATGTTGCCTGTGTGCCTCCTTCTGCTGTAGAGAACGAAGGACAGATTCGTGGCCCGATCACGTTGGCATTGTGTTGGTGTCACACTGAGCTTTTACCGTCCCTTGTAAGGGATCGTGATCCTGCCTCGTGGCAAGACGCAATCCTGGTACGGTGGGAAACGTGAGGGAGTGAGTTCCTCCCCATCTCCTCAACGTGGATCACCTTTTCATCAGTGGTGCTATGGTCTCCCCAGTAGGAGGAATCTAAGAGGAATGGCGTAACGGGTAGTGCCGGCAACGAGGGACAGTGCACGGTGTCAGGGGTCAAGGTGTTGTGGACCAAGCGTTCGTCCGTTTTACCGGCCGGGATCGCGAGGTGCGATTCGAAGGGGCCTCACGAGTCTTCGCGGAGAGCACGGGCGCGTTGCATAGCAGGCTTCTCGCTGTTGTTGTGGCGGAGTCGTTCCGGATCGAACGGTTGCGTACTTTTGGGGGAGTGCCCGTCTTGTTCCAGCCAGACGGTGTCACTCCGACCCGCTCGTCGGTTTGCTTCCTTACGGGATGGAACAGGTGAGCGTTTTTCCGCCAGCACAGCTCAGGAGCCAGCGAAACGCAAACGGAGGCCGGCTCAGCGGAGTGCAAGGGAGAACCGGCCTCCATTCAAGTTCCCACCTGAGGTCCTCGGTTTACGGGTAGATGCCGCGCAGCCGTGTGATCTCCGCGACCCGCTGAACAGCGAGTACCAGTGCTGCAGTACGCAGCTGCACGCGGTACCGCTCAGCTGTGGCATGGATTGCCTGGAAGGCGCGTGACATGATGGTGCGCAGGCGGCTGTTCACCTCCTCTTCCGTCCAGTAGAAGTGCTGGAGACCTTGGACCCACTCGAAGTAGGAAACTGTGACACCTCCAGCATTGGCATAG
>DAOTWO010000212.1:0-19721 GCA_034435855.1 Thermomicrobium sp.
ACCGCAAGAAGGTGACGCTGGTGTGGGATCCGGAGGAAGCGGCCCGCGTGGTGGGCAGCCTCTTTACCCAGCCCAAGGGCCAGCGCTACAAGTACTTCGATCTCCCGCTCGCGCAGTATGCAACGTGGATGTATGACGCGGTCCTCAACGATGCTGGTGAGGTCGTCGGCTTCTCGATGTGGACCGGCTTCAGCTCCAACGAGGAGCGGGTGCTTTCCCTCGGCACGGTCGCCCCGGAATACGCCAAGGAAGGGACGCGGCTGCGCATTGTGTGGGGCGAGCCGAATGGCGGATCGCGCAAGCCGTCGGTGGAGCGGCATGTGCAGACCGAGGTCTGGGTGACAGTTGGACCGGTTCCGTACGCAGAGCCCGCCCGCCCCTACCGCGAACAGTTGGCACGCTCGCGGCAGTAAAGACCCCTTCCGCGGACTCGTCCGAGCTCCCCAGGGTGACCTGGGGAGCTCGTTCGCTTCTGGGACGGCAGACCAAGACGATGTTCACCCTGGCAGAAGCACTGCGGTGTCCGTACACTTCCATGAGAGAGGAACGGACACAGCCGACCATGCCAACGATCCGCGAACAACTTGAAGAACGTGAAGATGCTTGGCTCCACCCGGCTGCAACGCGCAGTCGTCAAGCCACACGGCAGCGATACGAGCCGGAGTGTCCGCTTCGCACTGCATTCCAGCGTGATCGCGATCGGATCATCCACTCGAAAGCATTCCGGCGGCTTAAGCACAAGACGCAGGTCTTTATCGCGCCGAGCGGTGACCACTTTCGGACACGTCTGACGCATACCCTGGAAGTGACGCAGATTGCCCGAACGATTGGTCGGGCGTTGCGGCTCAATGAAGATCTCATTGAGGCGATTGGTCTCGCCCACGACCTTGGCCATACGCCCTTCGGACACACGGGGGAACGAGCTCTCGCTGCCGTCTTCCCAGGTTTTCGCCACAATGAACAAAGCCTCCGCGTTGTCGATCGGCTGGAACGAGACGGTCACGGGCTGAATCTCACGAACCCAGTCCGTGACGGGATCCTGCGACACTCTAAAACGATGGAGAGTCTCTCCAGTCCAGTGGCCGGCTGGCCCACAACCCTTGAGGGTCAGGTGGTCAAGATCAGTGATGGTATTGCCTATATCAACCACGATCTCGATGACGCACTCCGAGCGGGCCTCATCACCCTGGACGACATTCCGCGTGAAATTCTGGATATCCTTGGTTGGACGCACGGCGAGCGTATCCACCGGCTCGTTGCAGACGTCATCGCCACCTCGGCACCACTGTTGGAGACATTCACTCCTGGACAGCCAGCGGTTCGTCTCTCTCCCGAGCTCGAGGATGTGGCCAACCGGCTCCGCCGCTTCTTGTTCGAGCGTGTCTACGAGCCTCTCAACCAGCTTGAGTCAACGCGAAAGGCGGAACGACTCATCCAGTTCCTCTATGAACACTACGTTCGGCACCCAGAGGATATGCCAGAAGACTTCCGGCGGAACCTTACCGACGAGCCAGTGGAACGGATAGCTGCTGACTACGTCGCGAGCATGACTGACCGGTACGCTCTCGCCTGTTTTGAGGCGATCTACGTGCCTCGATTCTGGTCGTTCGTCGGGTGATGTCATGGGACGCGAAGACGTCGAGCGCGTACGCGAAGCGATCGACATCGTGGAACTCATCGGGAACTACCTGCCGCTCCAGAAAGCGGGCAAGAATTTCAAGGCTCTCTGTCCATTCCATCAGGAAAAGACACCGTCCTTCTACGTGTTTCCGGAAACGCAATCCTTCTACTGCTTCGGCTGCGGCGCCAGTGGCGACGCTATTACTTTTCTCATGCGTACCGAACACCTAAACTTCCGCGAGGCACTCGAACGCCTGGCCGAACGTGCTGGTATCACCCTCACTCCACTCCGGCCCGCTGACAGGGTGGAAGACGAGCGGCGCCAACGGTTAGTCGAGCTGAACCGGCTGGCAGCTGCATGGTTCTCACACGTGCTGTGGTCGACCGCCTTCGGTGAGCCGGCACGCGACTATCTCGCTCGACGTGGTGTCGACCGCGCGACAGCGGAGCGCTTCGGGCTCGGCTTTGCTCCTGAGGCCTCAACGGCTCTGCTGCGCTATCTCACGCGACACGGCGCGTCCTCTGAGGAACTCGTGGAAGCCGGTCTTGTCGTCCGGCGCGAGGATGGTTCGGTCAGCGATCGGTTCCGCAACCGGCTCATCTTCCCCATCCGCGACCAGCAGGGACACGTGCTCGGCTTTGGCGGTCGGACACTGGGTGACGGCCACCCAAAGTACCTCAACTCGCCCCAAACATTGCTTTTTGACAAAGGACGCGTCCTCTACGCGATCGACCTTGCAGAGGAGTCCATCCGTCAGCAGCGGACCGTCATCGTCGTCGAAGGGTATCTTGACGCCATTACCGCCCACCAGTTTGGTTACACCAATACTGTTGCCTCGTTAGGCACCGCACTGACTGAGCGACAAGCGCGACAACTTCGGAAGCTCGCCGACCAGATTTTGCTCGCACTCGATGCCGATACGGCTGGGCGCCAGGCCACGCTGCGCGGCCTCGAGCTGCTCCGCACCACGCTCGCCGACCAAGAACGGCCGGTCGCTGACCCGCGCCAGTTGATCCGCTTTGAGCGGACGCTCGGCATCGAACTCTCGGTCATCGTGTTGCCCGAAGGCTATGACCCCGACGACCTCATTCGTACTGACCGCGCGCGATGGGACCAAGCGCTCGCCCAACCTGTTCCCCTCGTTGATTACTATCTCGACGTTCTGCTCGGTGAGCAACGACCGGCTGACTCCCGAGCTGCGACCGAGTTCCTTCAGCGTGTTGCTCCCGTGCTCACCGAACTCGGCGATCCCGTCCAGATTGACCTCTACACACGCTTCATTGCCCGCCGCCTTCAGCTGCCAGAGGAAACCGTTCGGCGTGCGCTCGCCACCTACCGGCGCCGCCCGCTGAGCGCGGTCAAGGCTCCGACAAATCCATCTGCAGGCACTCGTCCACTTACTCCAGAACAGCAATTTGTGGCGCTCCTGCTCCGCTATCCCGAAGTAGCCCGCGGACTCGCCGCTGAACTTGACGATGAGACACTCCTCGATGCACAGCATCGAGAACTTCTCGGGCTTGTGCTTGTTGGACGCACCCTCGAAGACGCGGATATTCCGGAAGAGCTGCGTCACTATGCGCAGACACTGCGTGAGCGAATTGCAGCACAACCGGAACTTCCGCTCCCTCTCGCCAGGCAGGCCATCCGCGACGCCTTTCGGCGGCTTCGCCGGGAACGCCATGACGAACGGCTGCGTTCACTCCTCACCGAGGTGCGTGCGGCCGAGGAATCAGGCGATCGTGTAGCACTCCGAACAGCGCTCGAGCTCGTTGAGGCGCTGAAGCAACGCTTCCCGGAGTTCTACCCCGAGCCGAGCCCGTACTTCCGCGATTCCCGGGATCCTGTCACGTAGGACGTAGAACCCGTCGCAGTGCCTGCACAAGCGCATCGTCTTGCTCAGGAAGGACAGTGCGAACATCCAGCAGGAGGCGATCGTCTTCAACCCTCCCGACGACTGGTGGCTGACCAATCCGCAAGCGACGCGCCAACTCTTCAACCGAAAGACCGGGCACCCTTCGCGCGATCGTCGCCGCCGGTATGGCGAGTGCCACGCTGGGCAACGTCTCTCCCGGCAGCGACCCGCCACCGACCGTCGCCTCAGTGCGGATGATTTCCCCCTCAATGATATCTGCTAACCGTTCGGCCCAGGCTCGGCAACGCTGAGCCAGCACCTCAACCGGCGCGGCGATCATGCGCCAGACCGGGATCTTCTCGACTGCCTCGCTACGCAGGTAGTGGCGCAGTGTCGCAGCGGTCCCCGCAAGTGCCGTCTTATCGGCACGGACTGCACGGGCCAGCGGATGCCGTTCGACGCGCTCGATCAACTCCTTTCGCCCCACGATAATCCCAGCCTGTGGGCCACCCAGTAACTTGTCCCCGGAAAAACAGACGAGGTCGGCACCGGCGGCGATTGCCTCCTGGACGGTCGGCTCGTGGGCCAGTCCAAAGGCAGCGGTATCGAGCAGGGCACCACTGCCGAGATCTTCGATCAACAAGAGCCCACGCGAATGCGCGAGTTCCGCAAGTTCCCGCAGTTCGGGCTGCGCCGTGAAGCCGATAATACGGAAATTACTCCAGTGCACCGAGAGAATGGCTGCTGTCTCGTCGGTGATCGCCTCGGCATAGTCGCGGACATACGTCCGGTTCGTTGTCCCGACCTCGACCAGACGGGCACCACTCTGCCGGAGCACATCGGGGATGCGGAACCCCCCACCGATCTCCACAGCCTGACTGCGTGAGACCAGGACCGAACGACCCGCACAGAACGTGCTGAGCACCAGGAGCACCGCTGCTGCATTGTTGTTGACGACCAGCCCCGCCTCGGCTCCAGTGATCAACGACAAAAGACGACTGAGTTCGGCCATGCGGCCGCCGCGGCGGCCAGATTCCAGCTCGATTTCCAGCGCTGTGTAGCGGCGGGCAGCCTCCAGCATTGCGAGCGCTGCCTCCTCGCTTACCGGAGCTCGCCCGAGATTGGTGTGGATAATGACACCAGTGGCATTGATGACCGGTTCGAGACGTGGCCGTGTAAGGCGCTGAAGCTCATGCCGCAGCCAACCGACAACATCCGGGGGAGGCTCACCCGCGAGGATGCGGCGACGCGCTCCAGCGAGCACCTCTTGGGCCACTTGGACAACTGCACGCTCACCGAGCGCCTCGGCAAACGGGTGGATCTCCGGGAGCTGCAGGAGCGTTGAGACAGCGGGAAGCGAACGAAGGTACTGCTGCGGTTGAGGGTCGCGCGTCGAGCGCTCGTTCATTCCTGGGCTCCGTGGTGATACGAAAAAGGCCGGCAAAGCCGGCCATCCGTCGGGGAGAGAGGATTCGAACCTCCGACCTCCGCGTCCCGAACGCGGCGCGCTAACCGGGCTGCGCCACTCCCCGCTTATCCGGCGGCAGTATAGCATAGTGCACAGGAACTTGCCAAGGAAACCTAGCCTGACGTCCCGGCAGTCGGCTAGAATTGACTCTGTGCTGGGTGACGCGCCCGCGTAGCTCAGGGGAAAGAGCCGGGGCGTCCTAAGCCCTGTGGTCGGGGGTTCGAGTCCCTCCGCGGGCGCCGAGTGCGTGGAGCCCGCCGCCACCGGCTACTGGTGTCGGTGGTTTTGTTTCGGGCGCCTGCCCTCGGGAGGAGGGATTCCAGGCGAGTGGAGAGAGCGATCGAGCACCGTGATTTCTTCCCTCCAGTCGGCATCCGGCGGGTGGCGATGATTAGCCTGCATACGTCCCCGCTCGCCCAACCAGGCATCGGAAGCGCCGGCGGAATGAACGTCTATATCCGCGAACTCAGCCGTCACCTAGCACAGCGTGGTGTTGAGGTCGATATTTTCACCCGACGCGACCATCCTGATCTCCCTCCGGTCGTCGAGCCAGTCCCAGGCGTCCGCGTCCTGACGCTTGACGCTGGCCCTGCAACATCCCTCTCCAAGGAGCGGCTGTTCTGTTACGTACCGGAATTTGTTAGCGAGTTGGCGTACCGCGTTTACAGTCAGCAGCGTTCTTACGATGTGATCCATGCACATTACTGGCTATCCGGATGGGCCGCACACCTCCTCCAGCGATACTGGTCCATTCCGTTCGTTCAGATGTTTCATACGCTGGCTGTGCTGAAGAATGCGGTTCGGGCCAGCCCGCCAGAATCCGTGCTGCGCCTCCAAGTCGAGCAAGGACTCGCGCGCATCGCCGACGCAGTCATTGCCGCGAATCCGGATGAGCGTGAGACGATTGTCAGCGAACTCGGTGCCCCTCCAGGACGACTCTGCACTGTTCCGCCAGGGGTGGACGCAGAACATTTCCGCCCGCTGGACCGCGCTGCAGCCCGAGCCCAAATGGGAATCGAACCGAATCGGCCGACCGCGCTTTTTGTCGGCCGAATTGACCCTGTCAAGGGCATCGATACGCTTCTGCGCGCGTGGCAACGTGTCCACGCAACACTTGCGAAAGAGCGGCCACTGCTTCTGTTCCTTGGTGGAACCTTTCAAAATGGTTTGTATGGACCCGAGCCCGATCGGACCTTAGCTCGTGTCATCGCCGAAGCCGAGGCGCTCGGCCTTTCCGAGTCCATCCGTTTTCTTGGCTCGCGGCCGCAAAGCGAACTCCCTCTCTTCTACAACGCTGCTGACGTCTGTCTTATTCCGTCACGGTACGAATCGTTTGGCCTCGTTGCCGTTGAAGCGATGGCCTGCGGCACGCCGGTTATCGCGAGTCGTGTGGGGGGGCTCCGTTTCAGCGTGGAACATGAGGTCTCGGGGCTGCATGTACCCCCTGACGATCCAGATGCCCTAGCCGCGGCAACGATCCGCACGCTCACCGATCACAGACTCCGCTCCCACCTCCAAGTTGGTGCACGGCAGGCCGCACTCCGCTACTCTTGGCACCGGGTCACGACCGCCGTCATCAGGGTCTACGAACAGGTTGCACGCCGGGAAGCCTTACAGCCCTGTCCTGCGTGAGGGTGGAAAGGGATGGCAATGGTCCGGTTCTCGGTCGCCGAGGAAATCTTCACCAAGTTCCCGGACTATCTCGTCGTTGTAGTCGTCGCTCATCATGTCGATAATCACTGCCATGTTGAAACTGCTCGTACTATCTTGGCCGAGACCGTACGCACAACGCAGGAACGGCTTGGAGGCACCGATCCGAAGGAACTGCCAGCGATTGCAGTCTGGCGACAGGCCTTCCGGGTGCTCGGCTGGTCAGCGAGTACCTATCAGAGCTCGGTGGAATCTCTCCTGCGGCGGACACTCAAGGGGAATCCACCGCCGAGCATCAATCCCGCGGTTGATCTTGCCAATGCGGCCTCACTGCGCTTTCTGGTCCCGATCGGCGCTCATGATCTGGAGAGTGCCCCACAGGGCCTCACTGTTCGACCAAGCCGGGCTGTGGATCGGTTTCTGCCGCTCAATGAGAGTGCGGAAGAGATCCCCGAGCCAGGTGAGTTCATCTATGCACACGCCGACGAAGTCCGCACCCGCCGCTGGGTCTGGCGACAGAGTCGACTTGGCCTTGTGACACCAGACTCACGCAGGATTTTCTTCCCCATCGACGCCTTCCGACACGTGACCGAGCAGGCGGCACACGAGGCCGCCGACTGGCTTGCCGAGCAACTCCGGACACTGCTCGGTGCGTCGATTTTGCGCGGAGTTGTCGATCGAGAGCACCCGGAGATCCACCTCAACGCAATCGAGCAGCCCTTGTGAGGAGAGAGCCTGATTACACGGCACTTCCAATCACACCGTAGATTCCGGCGGCATCAGCGCTGCCGCTGTGTTGCTCGATGCCTCACCAAGCTCGGCTCAGATGCGGGTTTCTCCTCGACCACATGGGGAGTTGAAACGTTGGGCTGACCATCGGAGAAGCGTACATGCCATTTGCCGATGCAGTGCTCCGTTGTCAACGCCTCACAACCCATCACCCGTTCCTCTTGACAGTCAGACAGAAGACTGTTACGATGCAATCGAGGCAGGCTCAGTAGGTGAGACGGATACCGTGACGACGCCAAGGCAAGCCGACGAACTTCTCGAAGTATCCCCGACCAGGCGCTTCTTGCCTGTTGCTCCCCGTCGTGTCTATCCCCTGAAACGCCGTTCCCTCACTCACTAGCTCCGCTGGACAAGACGCTTGTCCACGTCCAATTTGCCGGAAGTGGTGAGGTGTGCCTTTCCGGTGCCACATCGGATGGTCACGCGGTCATCATGCAACGTGTTTGGAAAGACGGAGGGAACGGCATGCTCGAGGGAACGTTTGTTGCAGTCATTACCCCGTTTGTGGGTGAGATGCTCGATGAGCAAGCACTCGGTCGCTTCATTGATTGGCTTATCGCCGAGGGAGTTGACGGTCTTGTCCCATGCGGGACGACTGGTGAGACCCCGAGTTTGACCGATGACGAATGGCGACGCGTGGCCGAATTGGTGATCGAGCGCACAGCAGGCCGGGTTCCGGTCATCGTCGGCACTGGAACCAATTCGACCGCCGTGAGCATTGCTCGTACGCGAATCGCACGGGAGCTCGGTGCCACCGCAGCGATGGTTGTCACACCCTATTACAACAAGCCGCAGCAGGAAGGTCTCCTGCGGCACGTCGTCGCGATCGCTGACGCCGTCGATCTGCCATTGGTGGTCTACAACGTCCCCGGGCGGACTGGAGTCAACCTTGCCCCAGAGACGGCGCGCCGGATGGTGGAGCAGGCACCGATCGTCGCCATCAAGGAGTCAAGCGGTTCGCTCGATCAAGTCAGTGAACTCGTCCTTGCCGTGGGGGATCGCTGCGCAATTCTCAGTGGCGACGACTCGCTCACACTTCCAATTCTCGCCGTGGGTGGTCGCGGTGTCGTCTCCGTCCTCGCCAACGTCGCCCCAGCCGCCACAGCTGCAATGGTCCGTGCTGCGCTGCGTGGGGAAATTGAACGCGCACGACGCCTCCACCACGAGCTTTTCCCCTTGGCTCGTGCGTTGTTCATGGAGACGAACCCAGTTCCCGTCAAGGCCGCGGCGGAGCTGCTTGGTCTGTGCCGCGCTGACGTTCGTCTACCACTAGCACCGCTGACCCCTGCAAATCGGGAGCGCCTCCGTGCCGTCCTCGCCTCCTGCCCGCACACAGCCGAGCGACTTGCTCGCATCGTGGGGGAGGCTGCCTGATGCTGCGCCTTGCGCTTATCGGGATTACCGGACGTATGGGCCGGGTCGTTGCTGAACTCGCTGCCGCTACAACAGACATCGAGCTCGTCGCCGGCCTGGTGAGTCCCAGCCGCGACCTGGCAGAGGCATCCCGCTTGCTTCCGCGCACCGTCCGACTCACGCATGACCTTTCCGAGCTCGTCTCAGGTGTTGACGTCGTTATCGATTTCAGCCGTCCAGAGGTGACGGCTGATGCGGCACTCGCTGCAGCTGACTCGGGCGTGGCCTTTGTGAGTGGCACGACTGGGCTTCAGGAATCGGAGTTCGCTGCCATACGTCAGGCTGCAACATCTATTCCAGTGGTACACGCAACGAATTTCAGCATCGGGACAGCGGTGCTCTTGCGGATCGTCTCGGAGCTCGCACGGGTACTCGCGAGCTGGGACTGTGAACTCATGGAAAGACACCACCGGCAGAAGCGTGATGCGCCGTCCGGCACAGCGCTGACGCTGGCACGGGTCGTGGCCGCAGCACGAGCGGCCAACACCTCATTCGTGTACGGGCGAGGACCCGGGATCGCCACGCGCCAGCCGGGAGAACTTGGGATCCACGCGATTCGTGCCGGAGGCGAAGTCGGCCGACATACGCTGCTTTTCGCCTCCGACGAGGAAGGAATCGAGATCACCCATTGGGCACAGAGTCGGCGCGCTTATGCAGCTGGCGCGCTCGAGGCAGCCCGACGCCTTGTCGGCCGTCCCCCTGGTCTGTACCAGTTTACTGACCTACTGTTCGAGGCATAATGTGCAACGTGACCCCGCCGACTCTTGAGTCGGCGGGGTATTCTCGTCCATGACCACATACTGTAGGATCGGGTGACGGCTTGGCAGTCGGCCTCACCGCACGAGGGGGCGAGATGACCACGATGCGATTCGGTATCCACGTCGGGCCACAGAACACAACGGTCGATGAGCTGCGCCGACTTTGGCGTTTTGCTGATGCACATGACTTCCACTGGTTCTCGGTCTGGGATCACTTCTACGCCCGCACGTCCGACCAGATACCACACTTCGAAAGCGTCGCTCTCCTCTCGGCGATCGCCTGTGAGACGCAGCGCATCCGCTTCGGGTGCATGGTCTTCGCGGTCCAATTCCGAAATATTGGGCTGCTTGCCAAGTCAATTGTCACCATCGACCACCTCAGCAGTGGACGACTCGAAGTCGGACTCGGCGCGGGATGGCACGAGCCGGAGTATCGGGCCTTCGGTTACCCGTTCCTCTCGGATCGGGAACGACTTGACCAGCTTGAGGAAGGTATACAGGCCCTGCGTGCCTTGCTCGAACAGGATGCGGTGACTGTTGAGGGACGGTGGATCCAGCTCCGCGAGGCCCGTGTGCTACCCAAGCCGCTCCAGACTCGACTCCCATTGTGGGTTGGTGGCGCCGGGGAACGTCGCACGGCACGCATTGCGGCACGGTACGCCGACGGCTGGAACATTCCGTACGTGAGTCCTGAGGGGTTTCGTCAGAAGCGGGCTGCACTCGAGCACTGGTGCGAGGTCGAGGGACGCGACCCGGCCACAGTTCGCCTCGCGGTGCAGGTCGGGTTGTACATGGCTCCAGAAGATGACGACCAGGCTGTGGCACGTCTCCGTGCTCGTCTCGCAGAGCAAGTCGGGCCACAGGCCCTGGAACAGCCCGGGTGGCTTATTGGCGGCCCAAGCAAGATCACCGAAGAGCTCCAGGCCTATCGGGAAGCGGGGGCGGATTGGATCAACGTCACCGTACGCCCCCCGGTCGATTTCGAAGCTCTCCAAGCCTTTGTCGACCGGGTTATGCCCCACTTCACAGGCCGGAGCTAGCTCACTCCAGCGCCCCAGCCACAGGAGTGCCGCTGTCTCCTTTGGCAAAGGCCCAGTTTGTGATGGTGGCTGCGGATCGTGGACTGCTTCGGGGAAAGACGAGCTCGCAAAGCGCTCGGCTTCCCGACCGGTTTCATCAGGTGGCCGAGATCCCCTGACCCGGCTGTGCGGTAAGCATCGTCCAGCGCGCGTGAACAGTCGTCACAGACCACAATGGCCCCCGACGACCGGCGCCCGGCCCCCGAGAGCTCCGTCAAAGACAGGCTGCATGGATCGCCGCCGAGCGGGAGGCCGGACTCCCACCAGACGAGCGACGCCGTGGAACACTGCCTAGCCGCCTCCATGCCCGCCCCATCAGCCGTCTCATGATGGAACACGCGTTTGCGCTGCGCGCTCACCAAGCCGTAGCATTGTAGAAGGAGACATGTGGTGGAGCGAGGAGCAGGGGTGATGTGGCGGGGACTGAGTGCATTCGTATCGCTCCTCGTCCTCCTAAGCGCGGGTTGGTTCACATTGGCGCAGCCCACGTCATGCTTATGCGGCGCTGACCTGCCCCACCCACACCTTTGGTTCGAACTCCCGGGACACCACCACGGCCATTCGTCTTCCGCGACCGCGGACGGATCAGCAAGTCGAGAGTTCCCCACGGGACCAAGCGTCAACGCACCACCCCCGCTCGTACCGTTCGGCAGTACTATGCCAATCATCCTCTTTGGCCTGTTCCTCCTCAACCTCGCGCTCCTGCGCCAGTCATGTCGCGAGATTCGTCACGCGCGGCCTACAGGCAGAACAGTGAAACCGCCGGTGCCCCCACCGCGGCTGGCTACCTGGGAAAGTCGGGTCGCTCGCCACGTATCCGGTGTCTGACTTGACGGCATTGCTGAGGTGTCCGTGTGATGATTCGCCGCTTCGCGTTGGTCACGGTTCTCTTGGCAGCCACGCTCTCCATCGTGTGGAGCGCGATAGCCGCCCCACAAGTCCTCCCTCGACTGCGACTCGCTCCGGGCTTTGGTCTCCACGACCCCGCTGGGGAGACCGTCTCGAGCGATTCCTTGCGAGGGAGCACGCTTGTTGTCACTTTTGGACCAGCGCAGTGTGATGAGCGCTGTCGCGCATGGGGTCGAACAGTCGCGACCGCACTCCCGCGAGATCTGTCTCCGGAGCAGTTCCAGCTGGTCTGGATTGTCACTGCGCCTGCCGCACCAGCGGACCTTGCAGCGCTCGAGGGACAGTTGCCCGCGGCGCCACTTCCGTGGCGTGTCCTCGGCACCGATGACGCGCGACAGCTGGAACTGGTTCTCGCCGGTTTCCGTGTGCCGCGTGTCGTCAGCGCTGCCGGTTCGCTGCCCGATCCGATTCTCATCATCGTTGACCCAGCCGGGATTGTGCGAGCTGAATATCGCGTCTCTCCCCAGTCGCAGGTTATCGCACAAGATCTGGCAGCGCTGAAGAGGGAAATCCGAGAGAGTCGTGGACTCCGGCGTTATCTCTACGAAGCGGCGCACCTCTTCTCCTGCAACGTTGGAGGACTGTGATGCTACCAACACGTCCCTGGATCCGCCGAATCGTTATCGTCGAGCTCGCCCTGATCGTGCTCGTCCTCATCGTCACTGGGTGGTTCTACTGGCAGTCGCGCGCAGCGAGGACCGCGTTTAATGGGATGCTGCTTGATCCCCCGCAAGATGTTCCTGCAGTCCGCCTGCAGGGAAGCGACGGACAAGCGCATGCCTTGACCGATTTTCGCGGAAAGGTGACCATCGTCTTCTTCGGCTATACCCACTGCCCGGACGTCTGCCCAATGACCGCATCCACTGTCACGCGGGCACGCGAGCTACTCGGGAATCAGGCCGATCGTACCCAGTTCGTCTTCGTCTCGGTCGACCCGGAACGTGATACGCCGGAGCGACTTGCCAGCTACTTGGCAAAGTACGACTCCTCCTATATCGGATTGACTGGTGACGAGCAGGCGATCCAGGAACTGGCCACGGCCTTTGGAGTCCACTATGCGAAGGTCCAATCGACCTCCGCTCTCGGGTATCTCGTCGAACACACCGCTTCGACCTTCGTGCTCGACCGAGAGGGTCGATTACGCGCTGTCCTCCCGTTCGGGTTGACACCGGAGCAAATGGCGAGCGACCTCCGCACGCTGTTGCGGTCGTGAAGGTTCCGGCAGTACCGAACAGTCGTAGGAGGAGCACCATGGTACGACGAGGAATTCGCTCGTATCGCACGATTGGGCTGTGGATCGCAGCCATGGGTCTACTTTTTGGTGTGGCCTGTGCCGGAGGAGCCACCCCGACACCAACAGCCGCACCATCACCCACTCCGGCAGCCGCGGCTCAGCCCTCGCCAACCACTGTACCGAGCCCCACCCCGACCACCCCTCCAACACCCACTCCAGCCTCAACTCCGACGCCAAGCGCCATGCAAGGGACGCCAACGATGGGTCATGGCATGGGGATGGGCATGACGACATCACCGGTGCAGAACGAGTTCCGTGAAGGTCCGTTCATCATTCGCAACGTCTGGGCTCGTGCTGCAACACAGGCTGACGGCCTCAGCGCAGTGTACATGGTGATTGAGAACACTGGTGACCAACCCGACCGTCTCCGCCATGCCCACTGTGACGCTGCCCAGACGGTGGAACTCCATGAGACCAAAATGGAAGGCGGTGTCATGAAAATGCAGCCGGTCGATGGCATTGATGTGCCAGCGAAGGGAACCGTCGAACTCAAACCGGGTGGTCTGCACATCATGCTCATCGGTCTGACCCGTGACCTCAATCCGGGTGACACCATCGAAGTGGAGCTCCACTTTGAACAAGCTGGGCACGTCCACGTGGAAGCGACGGTCGTCAAGCCTTGACGCAGGAGTTCCAACCGGCGGCGCCAGGGTGACAACCCCTGGCGCCTTTTGGCTTCCAATCGTCTCGCCACCCCGGAGGACGACGTCTCACCAACACGTGTCGGTCCCTGCTCGCCACTCTTGACAGGGACCTCTTACAGGTGATCTTCCACGCTCAGCGTCATACCGAGCGTCTCGGTCTCGCGCAGTCGACGCCGGTAGGCTGCGTGATCTTTGACGCTCCGCTCATACCCCGAAACACTTCCTGCTTGTTCTGCCTCGAGTGTCGACCTGTGGTCGTTCTCATCACGACTCGAGGACCGCGGGGTACCTCCAGGGCTCTCCTACTCCCTGGAAGTGCGCAGTACTACAATTGCTTCAACACGTCCTTGGTCTTTGCACCATTCTTTGTGTCATGGGATACCTTTTGCGATACCTGCCCTTGTGAGGCGTGTTCGAAGCGGTTCTCTGAGTGGCACAACTCACGAAACAATGTATTGTCCAATAGCTTGCGTTGCCGTCACCGCTGGGCAAAATAAACCCATACTTCGGTCTGTGAGTCAGCGAGGACAATCGTGATGAAGCCCCAAAGGACCATCGACGCAGCGATCCACCATCCCCCCTGTGCCCTCGCCTTCTTCGCTCTCTACGCCGCGCTCTTTCTCGTCGCTTGTCTCCGGACAACACCAGAGCCGACACCCTTGCCTGCCACCGATCGATGGTCACTCACCATTCAGACGCTTCGCCTTCAGCCGGGTGCCACCCCCACACTTCGTATTCGGCTCGCACCCCCGAGCACAACCAGTTCGACCATTGTTCAGCTCGAATTGGCTCCGCCAAACGGCGCGTTTACCGTCATTCTCCAGCAGGAAGTGCGTCAGGAAACTTTCGAACTCACGGTGGACCTCGGAGAGCATTTCGGTCCGAACATCCCGAGTGGTACCTGGCGTGCCCGACTCGTTGACCTCCGTGATCAGGACCGTGTCTTAGCCGAAGCGAGCTTTGTGATTCTTCCCAACCCGCAGAGTGTCACCCTCTGGGAACTTGTCTTGCCGACGATGCCGATCCTCGCGGCTCCTTGTGCCAGCAGCAGTGTGCCTGTCGAGATCGGGATCCGCCGCCGCGCTGGAGTGGGTCAGGAGACAATCGTCCTTTATGCCGTCGTGGTTTCACCGTCCGGCCAGCAGTTCGTGACTCCCAGTCTTACTCTCCGTGGTTCAGAGGCCACGACGCTCCAGCTCTCCCTCTGCACGGTGACAGGAGGATACGAGGTTCCCCCGGGTTCCTGGACCGTCCGTTGGTACCGGAAGGACGCTCCAGAACAACCGATCGCCGAGGGTCAGTTCACCGTCACTCAGCACCCCACCCCCACTCCAGCCCCCAACGTGATTCTGGCGTGGCAACTACCACAGCAACCCGTTCAGCCTGGGTCCTGCGATGACGTCGTCACGGTCCGGCTGAGGAACGCAACAGATTCGGTTGGTCAAAAACTCTCGGTCATCGTCCAGGTTGCCGCTCCCGGCCGCCAGCCAGTCGACCTGACTCTCCTCACTTTGGTCCAGGCTGATTGGCAAGTGCTTGAACTTCGTCCATGTCAAGTTGTAGGCAACCAAGACATTGCCGGAACGTGGCAACTCCGTGCGTTACACGCAGAAACCCGGGAGCCGATTACACCATGGGTCTCGCTCGATATTGGTCCGCTTCCTTCCCCGTCACCGACTCCCTCCATGCCGCCACCGCAGCAGCCCCAGCCCCCGCCTGCCACTCGACCGCCGGAGTCAGCACCGCCTCCTCCACCCGCCGTCGTCGTCGATACTGACCGCGACGGACTCAGCGATGACGAGGAACGTCGCCTCGGTACCGACCCAGTGAACTCCGATACCGACGGAGATGGCCTGAGCGATGGCGAGGAGGTCCGCCGCTACGGGACAGATCCACGATCACACGATACCGATGTGGATGGAACCTGGGACGGCCAAGAAATCTTGCAAGGGAGTGATCCATTCGACCCGTGCAGTCCATGGCAGTTTGCCTATAACTGCCAACAGCGCTAGCTCTCATACGATGATGCCGGGCGAATTGTTCTGTTTCTCACCAGTCTGCTCCCAGCTGGAGCACCAGCCGCGCCTGCGAAGCAATCCAGATGCACTACCCCTGGAACCTTTCCCGCGTCGCGCTTGCTCTTGAGCCGATGGATGCGCTCGTCGGTCGTCGCCCACCCTCTGGCCACGCTCGCCCGTGCGACAATCGCGCACCCGAATCACGCCACCCTCTCAAAGAGGACGATGCACGTCCTGAACAAATCGAACTCCAGGGTAACTCCGCAACCTAACATCCGGTTCACTCCAGCGGTTGTATCCCCATGGAGCCAGCTCTTACTGACACCGGCCTGCCTCTGGGCCAGGAGACGCTGTTGATGATTCGGCCTCACCAAGTGTTCGATAGAGCCAAAAGAAATCAAGACGGCGGCCAATGAGCTCTGCGCGCGCCGTATGCTGTGGAGGTCGGACCAGAAGCAGCGCACCGACTGTCGATCCCTCCTTGGTGCAACGTGAGACTGCCCCCGAGCTCCCGCGTACTGGGAAGGCCGTTCGCCTTGGTGCTCTCTTCCCACTTTCAATGGCGGCGCAACAAGATGACGATATGGAGATAGACAACTCCCACTATAATCGTGTGGAGCGATCCGGTAGTGGCTCATCACTGGACAGAAGCCGGCTTACACCTTCTCATTGATCGCGCAGTCACAAGGACGGTGACGGCGATGCCACAGGCAGTGGTCGTGGAAGCGAGCCAGCTCGCGAACCTCCTCACTGCGCTCCATGCGCGCAAGTATCGAGTGATCGGACCGACTGTCCGTGACGGGGCCATCGTCTATGACGAACTGACTACGGTCTCTGATCTCCCCGTTGGCTGGACAGATGAGCAAGAGGCTGGACAATACCGACTGCGGCGCCGAGACGACGGGGCGTACTTCGGTTACGCCGTTGGGCCACACGCTTGGAAGCGCTTCCTTCACCCTTCACCGTTCACCCTGTGGCGCGCGCGACGAACGCCCGACGGTGTCATTGTGGAGCTGACCGACGCCGAACCGTCGCGCTTTGCCTTCCTCGGCGTCCGTCCCTGTGATCTCGCGGCCATAGGCATTCTCGACCGCGTCTTGCGTGACGGACCGTATGTCGATCCCTCGTATCGCGATCGGCGCGACCATGTCTTCGTTGTCACTGTGCAGTGTGCCAACTTTACTCCCAGCACCTGTTTCTGCGTTTCGATGGGCACTGGACCACGTTCTGAAAATGGCTTTGACCTGGCCCTCACTGAGCTCCTGGATCCTGAATCACACCGCTTCTTGGTTGAGATCGGCAGTGAGCGCGGGGCCGAGATCTTGCACGAACTTCCGCACCGCCCTGCTTCGGCAAGTGATTGGGAAACGGCCACTCGACTCGTTCATAACACTGCGGCACGGATGGGCCGCCAGCTCGAAGTCCGTGGACTCCCAGAAGCGCTCCTTGCCAATCTCGAGCACCCTCGCTGGGACCACGTTGCAGCCCGTTGCCTCACCTGCGGGAACTGCACGATGGTTTGTCCGACCTGCTTCTGTTTCTCCGTCGAAGACCGCAGCGATCTGACTGGGTCAGTGATCGAGCGAGTCCGCACTGCGGATGTCTGCTTCACCACCGCTTTCACTTACACAGCGGGGAAGTCGTTACGGCAGAGCGCACGCTCGCGTTACCGACAGTGGCTTACCCACAAATTGGCAACGTGGGTCACACAATTTGGCACCTTTGGATGTGTCGGCTGCGGGCGCTGCATCACCTGGTGCCCCGTCGGGATCGATATTACGGAAGAGGCTGCTGCGATCAGCGGGCTGACGCGCAAGGATGAGATGCCATGAGCGACCGGGAGTTGGAAGAGTTTCTCGCCGTGCACCCGTTCACGGCCGACCTCGACGAGAATCAGCGAGCCCTTCTTGCGAAACAGGCGCGTCTGGCCCACTACCAGCCGGACGAGTATCTCATCCAAGAGGGTCGTCCAGCCAATGCCTTTTACCTTATCGTCCAGGGTCTGGTCTCAATCGAGCTCTTCGTCCCCGGTCACGGGCCACGCCCGCTCCAGACCGTTGAAGGAGGAAGCGCCGTTGGGTGGTCGTGGATGCTTGCTCCCAGCCGTTGGGAGTTTGACGCTCGAGCCCTCGAACGAACGACCGCAGTGGTCTTCGATGCCGAGCGTCTTCGGGCGCTGTTGCTTGAGGACTGCTGTTTGGGCCTGCGCCTTGTTCAGCGTCTTTTGTTTCTTGTCACCGAACGTCTGAGAGCCGCTCGTCTGCAGTTGCTGGATCTCTACGGACCACCAAGGGAGCGCTGATGGTCAAAGCAGCAATCACAACTCCAGCAGCGACGAATCCCTTCATCCCGTTCCCTTTCGTTGTCATGAGCAGACGCCGCGAAACACGGGACACAGTGACGCTGCGTCTACGCCCTCTGAGGAATGTACGTCTCCTCGCGCAGCCCGGACAATTCATGATGCTCTCAGTCATCGGTGTCGGTGAAGTGCCCATCTCGGTGAGCGGTTTGCCACGCCGCCCTGGGGAACTCGAGCACACGATCCGCGCAGTCGGCTCGGTGACCCGTCACCTTGTTGCCCTGCGACCCGGCGACTACATCGGGGTACGAGGGCCGTTTGGCACGTCCTGGCCACTCCAACTGGCCCACGGACAAGACGTTCTCTTGATTGCCGGCGGACTTGGCTTTGCTCCCCTCCGTTCCGCATTACTTTCCATTCTCCGCGAACGCTGGCGCTACCGGCAGGTGATTGCTTTGTACGGCGCGCGAAGCCCTACCGATCTGCTGTACCGCCGTGACCTGAGCCGCTGGCAGCAACGGCCAGATCTCATCCTCCGGATGACCGTCGATCACCCCGACCAATACTGGCGCGGACAGGTTGGGGTCGTTCCGAATCTGATTCGGCAGGTGGCAGCTTTCTTTGAGCCCGCGAACACCATTGCGATGATCTGTGGACCAGAGATTATGATGCGCTTTACGATACGTGAACTCCAAAAGCACGGCGTTCCGGATGAGCACATCTTCCTGTCATTGGAACGGAACATGCAATGCGCGATTGGGCTGTGTGGGCACTGCCAGTTGGGCCCGTTCTTCCTCTGCAAAGACGGCCCAGTGCTGCCGTATAGTCGTCTCGCACCCTTCAGCGAGATTCGCGAGTTCTAATTGGTGGGGAGGGAGCTGTGCCTCGACAACGCCGTAGACCGAAATTGGCGGTCTGGAAATTCGCTAGCTGCGACGGTTGCCAACTGACCCTGCTTGACTGTGAGGACGAGCTTCTCCTGATGAGCGAACTCTTTGAGATCGCGTACTTTCTTGAGGCGTCAAGTGCCGTCGTACGCGGGCCGTACGATCTTTCCCTCGTTGAGGGAAGCATCACGACCCCGGAAGAGGTCGAGCGGATCCACGCGATACGGCGACAAAGTCGCATTCTGGTTGCGATGGGGGCTTGCGCGACGGCAGGCGGCATCCAAGCACTGCGCAACTTCGTGGACGTTGAGGACATGAAGCGCGTGGTGTACGCGTCTCCGGAGTATGTGCGGACCCTCGAACACTCCCTCCCAGCCTCAGCGTACGTCCCCGTCGATTTTGAACTCCCCGGTTGTCCACCGAGCAAAGCGCAGGTCCTGGAGTTTCTCACTGCCTTCCTCCAAGGACGCCGACCCTCGATCCCAACACACAGTGTCTGTATTGACTGCAAGCGACAAGGCATCGTTTGTGTGATGGTCGCCGAGGGCATTCCCTGCCTCGGTCCGGTCACGCGGACCGGTTGCGGTGCACTCTGCCCTCGTTACCGGCGTGGCTGCTACGGTTGCTTTGGTCCCATGGAGTCGCCGAATACAGAAAGCCTGAGCGCCTGGTTCCTGGTCCGATCAGGACTGGCACCGCAACAGCTCGTTCCGCTCTATCGCTCCTTCAACGCAGCAGCACCAGCGTTCGTCGAGGCAAGCCAACATTCCGCGGATCCTAACGGAGTTCAACAGGCCACTGAGTCACCGTGGGCCCAGGCGGTCAACGAGCGGGAGTCTGCCAATGAGAAGCCATGAACGGCAGCGCACGATCCGCATCAGTGCACTCGCGCGCGTCGAAGGGGAAGGCGCACTGTTCATTCGGGTGCGCAACGGGAAGCCGATGGACGTTCGTCTCCAGATCTACGAGCCACCTCGCTTCTTCGAAGCCTTGCTCCGCGGCCGCCCCCACACTGACGCACCCGATATCACAGCCCGCAT
>DAOTWO010000213.1:0-13732 GCA_034435855.1 Thermomicrobium sp.
AGGCCGCGTACCGCCTGCTCGATCGCTGCGAGACCAAGCGCGGGCAACAGGGTGAAGTCGCCACTGAGGCTGACATCATCAATCCGTCCACCATGAGTGCGGACGATGACGCGGATCAGTCCGCCCGGCACCTTCAGTGCTGCCTCATGGAGGCGCACGTCGGCATGAATCTTGATCCCGGACTCCCGTAGGCCACCCTTCTGGTAGAGCCATTCCTCGGAGGCAAACCGTGCATCGAGTTCAGCGGCAACCGCCTCCTCTTCTGGCGTCAGCTCACCAAACTCGAGTTCCGCACCAAGTGCAGCTGAACACTGTTCCAGGTAGGTGTGGACCACTTGGTCACGATCCGGCATGGTACCAAGCTCGCGCCGCATTGTGGTCATGTATTCCTCGAGGCTCTGGAAAACCTTGTCGCGCATCTTCTCGGAGGCAACTTTGAGCACTCGTGCCATTTCCTTGGTATCGAAGTCGAGCATGAGACTACCCACAAGGATTTCTGCATCACCAATACTGGCTGCACCCGTTCCTCCGATCTTGCGACCGCGGACATGGATGTCATTGATCGGTCGCCACGTCGCTTCAATGCCCCACTGACGGTAGGTCTCGACGAGCGGGCGTACGTACCAGGCGAAGCGGTCTTCGACCCGTACTGGGACAAGTTCCCGCGGGAAAATCCACTGGGTAAAGACCTGGTTATGGTCGAGATACACTGCTCCGCCACCGACCTCACGCCGAATCACCGGCAGGCCAGCCTGCCGACAGTACTCGAGGTCGACCTCGCGTTCGGCGTCCTGGTGATAGCCGATCGAGACGTAGGGATCGGTCGTGGAGACAAGAAGGATGGTGGGTGGCGTGTCCGACCGGAACGCGTAGCCGACTGCATGGTACACGGTCTGGGAACGTACTGGGCTGACCAGGCCGAGGTCAACGACGCGAATGCGCATGAGCGTTCCCTTTCGCTTATTCGGCGCAACGGAAGCAGGTGAGTCCCAATTCGTCGATTCGCTGGCGGTAGCGCTGGAACGCCTCTTCGCCCGGCAGGAGGTCGGCCAGCTGCTCAGGGGCCAGCGGCCGGACGAGGAGAAGCCAACCCTCTCCGTAGGGGTCGCGGTTGGCTAGGAGAATATCGCGCTCAAAGCCGGACTGGTTCGTCTCGAGAATCTCGCAGCGGAAAGGGGCGGGGAAGGGGCCGACCCACTTTCCGCTCTCAATGGTTGCCAGGGCGCGCCCCCGCTCGACGACTGTCCCCGGACGTTTGAAGCGGATCGCTACGAGTTTCCCTGCTCGGGTCTGGGCGGGGTCGGTCATACCGAGCCTGGCTTGTTCCCCCTCCAGCCGTACCCAGACGTCGCGCTCGACGTCGTAGAGGAGGTCAAGCGGGATGATGCACCCCCGATAGACGCGGACACGCTCGTCCTGCATCACGCGCAGCTGATCCCTTCTTGCTCGAGCACTTGGCGGTAGGCCTCGACCGCTTGCGGGCCGGTGACGAGCAACTGTGACTCACTATTCCAGTCGTCTGGCCGAATACGGGCGAACCAACCAGCACCATACGGATCCTCGTTCAAGAGCTTCGGGTTGGCGATCGCTTCCTCGTTGACTGCGACGATCTCGCCCGATACTGGCGAGGTCACCGGACCAACCCACTTGCCGCTCTCGAGCGTTCCGGCGCTCTTGCCACGTTGCACCTTGCGCCCCACGCCGCGGGGGGTGACGCTAATGATCGTCTTGGCCAGGTGTTGCGCTGCATCAGTGATCCCAATCGTGACTGTTCCGTCCGGCTCCGGACGGGCCCAGACATGCTTTTCGGGCCAGTAGTAGAGATCTTCCGGAACCCTGCAGCCACGAACGTCGCTCATTGTTCCCCTCCTCCTTCTCCATGCTCACCGCGCAGGTGGTGCAAGAGCAGATCAAAGAGAACGAGCCGGATTTCATAGGCGTATTCCTCGAGAAAGCGCGGATCTCGTCGCGCCTTGCGGATCGGTTGCTCCCAGCTCGCACTGCAGAGCGGGCAGGTGACCGTGGCGAGGGTATATCCGGAGCGCTCATGCAGGCTGAAGGTGATCTGGTCGCCGTGCACTCCCGCCAGGTGCGCATGCATCGTTCCCCGGTCGGCGCGTAGGCCGCAATAGGGACAGGTGAAGCTCATGACGTCGTGCTCCCGACCAGTTCTAGCCACTCGGCGATGCGCTCGCGCGTTTCAGTGATTACGGTGCCCAGCCAGTGCGAGAGGGTTCGCCCAAGCGGCGTCGACCGCACCGACTCGCCGTCGAGTTCCAGGATGACGAGCCCCGCGTGAGCCAGCCGCCCGAGCCGCAGGTACAGTGACGCACGGTCGAGACCGCTGGCGTCGCAGAGCCTCGCGAGCGAGACCGCCTCTTCGGTGCCAAGAAGCCGAAGCAGCCGGTAGTTTCCCTCTTCCGCTGCCGCCTGGACTGCCTGCAGGGTAAGGGTAGTACTGACCGCCTCCAGTGTCCGCTGATCGCCGGCCAGTTGAGCGAGCCAGCCGACGAACTCGCGTTCCCCCTCGAGCCGATCCAAACGATCCAGCGCCCGGGCGAGGACCCGGAAGCGGAGTGCCAATTCTTGGGCGATCACGTCACTCGCTTGCTCGCTCATCGGGCCTCCGACTCGACCGGTGCAGCCTCACGTTCCACGCCGTCGATCCCAATGGCGACAGCGACAAGTCGTGCCACATCGATCACGGTGAGGCGACCCTCATAGCCGGTCGTCTTCACCGCATCGCTGTACATCGCCATGTCCTTGGGGCAGGACACGACAAAATAGCGAAGGTCGTCCCCCAGCGCGACTGCCTCACGGATCCGCTGCTCACTTGGTCGTTCCTGCCCGCCACTGTCCATCCAGATTTGGCCGCCGCCAGCCCCGCAGCAGTAGGTGTTTTCACCGTGTCTCGGCATCTCACGGAGCTCCAGGCCGAGTGCCCGGATGATGCGGCGCGGTGCTGCGGTGATCCGGTTGTAACGGCCAAGATAGCAGGGGTCATGATAGGTCACCGCTGCCCGTAGCGGTTGCTGGACGCGCAGTATTCCCCGTTCGAGCAGTTCGGCCAGCACTTCGGTGTAGTGGTAGACCGGGACCTGGAAGCCATAAGCCGGATACTCGTTCTTGAGCGCATTATAGGTATGGGGATCGGTCGTGACGATGGCGCGGAACTGCGCTTTCTTGAGGGCAGCGAGGTTCTGTTCCACCAGCATCTCGAACAACCCTTCCTCGCCGACCCGTCGCACGTCGTTGCCAGCGTTCCGCTCGTCCTCGTAAAGGATCCCGAAGTCGAGCCCAGCAGCCTGGAAGAGCTGGGCGACTGTCTTTGTGTTCTCCTGCATCCGTGGGTCGAAGGAAGCGAAGTCACCAACGAACCAGAGATATTCGACCGGCTCCTTCCGCGCGTCCTTAATCGAAAAGGGAAGTTCCTTCGCCCAACGGGCACGCTGGCGGGCAGGTTTGCCAAAGGAGTTTCCGTACCGGGCAAGGCTTTCCAGGGCGCTTTGAAGATTGGGGTCAAGCGGGTCGCCGCGGTTCACCAGTGCGCGGCGGATGTCGATCAAGTCGAGCATCGGGCGGTTGCCTACTGGGCAGATGCGCACGCAGGCAGCACACGTGGTACAAGACCAGACAGCTTCCTTCGACGTTGCAATCTCTAACAGTGGGGGAGAAGTGGCTCCTCCGGCGAAGGCCGCGAGGTTGCGGTTGAGGTAGTACCGCTTGTTGATCTCGAGCGCCGCCGGACTCAGCGCTCGTCCGGTGCCATGGGCCGGACAAACATCTTGGCAGCGATTACACATGATGCAGGCATAGGCATCGAGCAGCTGATACCAGCGGAGCTGCTCGAGGCGCTCAGCACCGATGGTTCCGTCACTACTGGTCGGCGGTTCAAGCTGACCAAGTGGTCGCGCTTCCCGGAGGATCAGGTTGAGTGGCGCCATGAAGAGATGGATGTGTTTCGAGTAAGGGAAATAGGGGAGGAAGGCCAGGATTAACCCCAGCGCAAGCCACCAGGTCACGTGACTTGCCATCGTGAGGGCTGCCTCGCTCCAGCCATGGAAGAGTGTTGCGACCAAACTCGCTGTCGGCTGGCTCCAATCGGGCTGCCCGCTTTCTGCCACCCGTACAGCCTGGCCGATCCAGCGTGAGCCGACGTGGAGGAGAATGAAGCTGCCGACGATCGCTGAGTCACGTGAGATACCGAAGCGGACACTTGGCAGGAGCAACACGCGCTGGTTGAAGCGGAACGGCCGTAGCCCAAAGCGTCGGATTAGCAGCCCCAGCATTCCGGCGAGTGCTGCCACACTCAGCAGGTCGGCGATCAGGTTGTAGAGCGCAGCGACACCACTCCGGTGGAGCGTACTAAAGCCGGTAAAGCCCTCGAGAAGGTCAAGGATATTGACCAGCCCATAGAAGACGAAGGCAAAGAAGACTCCTGCGTGCAACAGCGAGACCACCGGGCGGGTCCGGAAGATCGGCCGTTGAAGGAGGATGTCCAGGCTCACCGGGATGACACGGCGGAAGAAGAGCCTCCAGTTCGGACGGCCCTGCCCGCGGGCAATTGCTCGCACGATGCGAGACACACCGTGCGCGGTGAGCAGGAGCGAGGCGAGGGCAAGGAGAACGAAAGCAATCCGTTCTGGTGTCGTCAGCACGGCGTCAGCCCTCCAGTCGCTCCAGAAGTGCCTCGCTCACTTCGAAGAGATCCGCAACCGCTCCGTAGTCGGCCACGCCGAAGATCGGCGCCTTGGGGTCCTTGTTGACCGCGATGATCAGCTCGGCGTCCTTCATTCCCTCCAAATGCTCGGGAGCGCCGCTGATACCGAGCGCAAAGTAGAGCTTGGGCTTGACCTTGAGTCCTGACTTCCCAACTTGCCGCGAGCGCGGGAGCCAGCCGGCATCAACCAGTGGACGCGATGCAGCCAACACTGCGCCCAGTGCCTGTGCCACTTGCTCGGCGAGCTCCAGATTGTCCTTGCTTTCAATGCCGCGACCCACCGCGACGATCTTCTCGGCACGGGTGATGTCCACGTCTGCTGCCTCCGGTCGCTCCAGGACAACGGAGCGCGTGCGGAGCGCGGCGAGTTCGGCAGGTGCATCACGCCGCTCGATCTGCCCCGGGGCGCCAGGGTTGACTGCGTCGGCTGCGAAGGCGCCAGCGAGTGCTGCGATTACCGTGGGTCGTTCATCGAGCGTGACGTCAGCCAGGATTTTGCCGCCGAAGAGCTGGGCGGTTGCAACCAGCCGACTCTCGCGGTGCTCGAGTGCTTGGCAGTAGGCGACAAGCGGCCACTCGAGGGCTGCGGCAACCCAGGCGGCTACGTCCATCCCAAGTGAGGTGTTGGGGACGAGCAGAAGGCGCGGCAGATCGGCCGGCAGTAGCGCAGCGAGGACACGTGCGGTCGGCTCGGGTGCAAGATGGTGGAGTGCCGGATGCTCGACCACCGTCACGCTGTCAGCTGGTAGACTTTCGGCCAAGTGTCCGACGCGCTCACCAAAAAGATATGCCTGGACGCTCGCACCGTCGGTATTGGCGATGCGCCGTGCCAGGCCAAGTAACTCGAACGTGACATCCGTCGGCTGGCCTTCCAGGTGTTCGACCAAGACTGCGATTCGCTGCGTCATTGTCGACTCCCTCCCTCAGAGTAGGCCGCGTGCCCGGAGGAGTTCGATGATCCGGTCGGCGATCTCGGCTGAACTGCCCGTCAATATCTCGGCTCGACCCGCTTGCTCCGGCACGCGGAGCGCGGTGACCGCCGGGACCAGCCGATCCGGTGCTTCGACCTCGCGGGTCTCGATGCTGGCCTCACGCATCACCTGCCGCACGCGGCTGATGGGGACGTATCGTGGTGCCTGGCGCGCGGCCTGGACGCCGAGCACTGCGGGGAGCTCCAGTTCGAGCGTCATCGTTATGCCACCCCACAGTTCCTTGCGTACCTGCACTAGACCGTCCACGAGCTCACTTCCGATGACGACACTGGCGTGCGGCCAGCCGAGCAAGGCGGCCAGTGTCGGCGCGAGCTGGCCGTCGAGATCGTCCGGAGCCTGCACGCCCGTGAGCACCAGGCGCGGCCCGAGTTCTTGGATGACCGGCACGAGCAACCGAGCGGCAGCCCGCGTACTGAGCCACGTCCCCTCAAAGTCGCCGGTCAGCTTGATAGCCCGCCGAGCTCCCTTGGCGAGCGCGGTGTAGAGTGTCTGATCAAGCTCACCGGTAGTATCGATACCAACTGCAACGACTTCGTCGCCGCTTGCTTCGGCGAGAAGCAGCGCTTCCTCTAAAGCGTGATCGTCGTACTCGTTCAGGACGTAGCTGACCGCATCCCGGTCGAGGTCGGTACCAGAGGGAGCAATCACCAGCTCCTCGACGACGTCCGGTACCTGCTCCATCACCACGACAATGGTCATGCTGCATCCTCCCCGATCAACCCCATTGCTTCTGCCAGCAGTTCCGCGATATCGCGCACGCGCAGGCGTCCCTCGACACCAGTCGACTTGGCAGCATCTTCAAAGCGCGACACTTCATATGGACAGCAAACAACCAGGGTGTCTGCACCGGTACTGACCGCCTCGAGGACGCGCTCCTCAGAGAGACGGCGACGCTGATGGCCGGCGGCGAAGCTGTCCAACCACATGCCGCCCCCACCGCCACCACAGCAGTAGGAGTTCTCGCGGCAGCGGAGCATCTCGACAAACTCCACCCCCGGCAAGGCTTGAATGAGCTGCCGCGGCGCGTCGTACTCGCCGTTGTGGCGACCCAGATAGCAGGGGTCGTGGAAGGTCACGCGGTAGGGTAAGGATTTGGTCAGGAGTGGCTGCAGTTTGGGGAGCTCGCGTGCCAGCAGCGTCGTATAGTGCCAGACGTCGTACTGCCCGCCAAGCTTTGGATAGTGCTTGCGGAAGGCGTTGAGCGCATGGGGGTCAGTGACCACGATGTGCTGGAACTCGTACTTCGCAAGGGTTCGGATATTCTCCTCTGCCAGCATCTCGAAGAGCCCGCGCTCGCCCGCCAGCCGCTGGGAGTCTCCAGCGCACTTCTCCTCCCGACCCAGGATGGCGAAATCGAGCCCGAGCGCGTTGAAGATACGGGCCAGGGCAATGGAGGCATCGATCCCACGTGGGTGGTAGGAGGGATAGCACTCGACCCACCAGAGCCACTCAACCGGACGCTGGATCTGGTGGAGGATCGGCACCGGCACGCCGGCATCCTTCACCCACGCTTCCCGCTTGCGGGCCGGTTGGCCGAGTGGGTTTCCGTATTTGGCGGTGTTCTCGAGTGCCTCCTGCAGCTCGGCCGGAATCGCTCGCCCGGTCAGCATGGCGTGCTCCCGCGCTGCGGGCATGATTTGCACCATGTCGACCAGCTTCGGGCAGACCCGCAGGCAGTTGGCACAGGTCGTGCACAGCCAAAGGTCGGGAGAATCGAGTAAGTTGATGCCCGTCTGGGCGCGCCGATAGAGCTTGCGCGGGCCATAGTCGCCAACCACGTCGACAGGGCAAACAGGCACGCACTTGCCACACTGGTAGCACCAGGCGAATGACTCGGCTCCTGGCAGCTGGGCGATCTCTTCAATGAGATCGGGTGAATAGTCCCAGATCACCCGCTGGCCGAACATACGGTTCCAGGGGCCAGAGATGTCCATCCCTTCGACGATCGCCGTTTCCCGTTCCCAGACTTCCGCAACTTTCTTGAGACTCGGATCCATCGGGTGACTCCTCTCACACCTGCGCTCGAGCAGGGCGTGGTAAGCCCAAGAGTCGCCGGGCCAGATCCGGCAGTGAGGGAAGGAGCCGGTTGAACTCGCGACTCAGCCGCCAGTTCGTGATGCCGTACAGGTAGACGCTGTAGGCGATCGCCAGGAAAGCGTCCGTCGCAAAGGGGCCGCGTTCCGGATCATCGGCCAGCTCGGCCGAGAGAAGGCCACTGTTCCGGCCGAGTTCCGCTCCCATCGCGACGAGCGCGCCGAGGTGGCGATATTGGATGCCGACGTCTTCTCCTTGGAGGGCGTGCGTTGTGGAGGCCAGCAAGGGCAGGATGCCGGTACGGTGCTCAACGTCCCATAACCAGCGCGTCCAGAGCCAATAGCGGCGCGGTGTCGCGAGGTGCAGTAGCCCAGTTGCCGTTTCTAAGGCCAGACGCCGGTCGGCCGTTCCGCAGGCGGTGAGGAAGTGCCGCAAGCGTTCCTCAACCGGTGCTTCCTCGGTGAGGAGGTTTGGCAGCGCCTCGCAGCTGAGGAGGTGCTGCAGCAGACCGGCTGCTGCCTGGGCCTGCTTGGCGGTTGGGGCCAGTGAGTTGGCCAGGACGTGAAGAGTCTCCGGCTCGCAGGGAGAGCCGCTGGCCAGGGCAAAAACCGTTGGAAGCAGCCGCTGGCGGCGTGCCAGCAGCTCCGCGGTCAGCTGCACGATGTCATCTGGGGCGACTTGCTGCAGCCCTTCCTGGAGCGTTTCTTGGAGCTCCGGATCATCAGGGCCAGTCTTCGGCTTGATGAGGTGGCTTGGCCGCAAGGGCTGGCTCATCGTCGTCTCCTTAATCCCGACCGCGGATGTCTCGTCCCCAGAAGCCAACCCCGAGCAGTGGTCCCAGGAGGCAGAAGTCGAAGACACCAGCGGCGATTGGGATCAGTCCAATCGCCTCCACGATCCAGCTCCAGGGAGCGGGAAGTACAAAGACCCCGATGAGGATCAAGATCACACCAAGAACGATGCGCAGGATGCGGCCAGCGCCACTTGCCATGAACCGGATGAAGGGATTCACGGTTGGTTCTGTCCGCTGTGCCATGGTCTGCCTCCTCTCGGCGAAAGACTGCTCAGTCCGCAGCAACGGGTGCCTGGCGCAGTGCGGCGACTGCACGTGCAGCTGCGAGTCCTGCTGTCGCGAAGGTATCGTCGAGGTCAGCGGGCCGTGCCGCGGCACCGACGACGAAAATTCCGGGGCGCGAAGTGGCGACCGGATCAAGCCCGCTTGGGCCGCCTGCCTCGATGTAGCCGAACTTGTTCTGCGCGATCCCCAGGAGACGAGCCATCTGGCGTGTGCCACTACTGGGTTCCATGCCGACCGAGAGCACAACCAAGTCGACCGTGATCTCCATCGGTCGTCCCATGGTCGTGTCCTCACCCCGAATGAGGAGACGATCACCTTTGGGCAGAATCTCACTGACGATCCCTTTGACATAGTTCACTTTGTATTGCTCCTGGGCCGGCCAGTAGAGCTCGTTTTCCCAGTAGCCGTACATCCGCATATCGATGTAGAAGATGAACACGCGGGCGTTCGGTAGCTGCTGTTTAATCTCAATCGCCTGCTTCGAGGCGATACCACAGCAGACCTTGGAGCAGAACTCATTGCCAATCTGGCGATCCCGTGACCCGACGCACTGGATAAAGGCCACCCGCTCCGGTGGTTGCCCATTGGAAGGGCGGACGACCTGGTGGGCCTTGAGCATCGCCTCCATGTCACTCAGCGTGACCACGTCAGGGAAAGAATAGTAGTTATACAGCTGAGTCTCCCGTCCCGGGTCGAAGTGCTGGAAGCCGGTGGCCACGATGATGGCGCCAACCGTTCGTTCCTGCGTCCCCTCCGGAGTGCGAATGGTGACGCGGAAGTTGCCGACTTCTCCCTCACACGCGGTCACTTCGCTCCGCGTGAGTACTTCCACCAGCGGTTGAGAGGTTACAGCAGCGATGAGTTCACCAAGAGCTTCTTCGGCGTCACGGAAGTGGTGGGTGAGCTTCGCGTAATGCTCAGCATCCGGTGTTCCCCCCAGCCGGTGTCGCCGCTCCACCAGCACTACTGGAGTACCAAGTGCAGCGACAGTGCGAGCGGCTTCTAGCCCGCCAGGGCCACCACCGATCACTAACACGGCCAGTCCGTTCTCACGCACAGCATCCCCCTCACCGCGTCAGAATTGGCTGTTCAGCATCTTCCCAGGTCAGGCCGGGTTTCTCGCCCCGCTCGATTGCTGCCAGGTCCTCCTCAAACTCGGCCCAGTGGCGCTGCCAGTCGATGCCAAGCTTCTCCAGCAGCGGGCGCCAGTCAGTGGAGTGCCAGTGCAGCTGGAGGACACGGAAGGGATGCGCGCCCATGGCCAATGCGGCAACCTGCGAATCGGCGAGCACCGGGACGCCGACGCGGCGCTGGTGGGCCTTGGCGGCAAACTGGCTCTTGTCGAGGGTGGTGACGCAGCCGGTGTCGTGCGTGACCGTCATGTCGGGATTGGCCTCATCCTTCATGACCTCGATCTTGCGGAGGACGGCAAAGGAGCGAGTGAAATCACGTTGCACCAGGATGTGCCGGAAGCCGAAACCGCAGCAGTCAAACCAGGTCGAATAGTCGGCAACGGTAATGCCCAGGGCCTGCAGAAGCGCAGTGACGGTCGCAGTACGTTGGCCACCGTAAATGTCCGGATCGTAAATTGCATCCTCCGCGACGATCTTGTAGTAGTGACAAGCCGGATGCACACAGGCGGTGATATTGCGCATGTCGACGACCTGCCGCTCGGCGATGCGGTGGCGCATGACGTGCACCCACTCGCTGTAGTGGACAATCTCTTCTGGCACCACGAGCGGCTTCCCGAGCTTGTCCAGGACGCGTCGGACCTGGTCACGGAGGTCCTTGTGGTGGACCAGTTGCTCGCGGAGTTCCTTGTAGTGACCATAGCTCGTGCCGCAGTGGATGAGTGGGTAGTAGCCCGTCTCGTAGGCGGCCGCGAAGTTGCGGCACATTACCAGGAGCTGGGCCACTGCATTCGAGGTTGCCGAGGCATAGTAGTTCCAGCCGGTGCAGGAGGTTTGGTCCGTTGGGTCAACATAGTCAATCCCGAACTGGCGGTTGAGCCAGAGAATCGAGGTGGTATAGCCCGGAATGTGACCACACTGACCGCATGACTTATGATGCCACAAATGATCGATCGGCACCTTCTTTGTGCGACCGAACTTGGTGGTCACTTCGACGTAGGGTTCCGGCACACGCTGGACAATGAGCTCCCCACGCGCCTCGAGTTCAAAAAGTTCCTCACGGAGGTCTGGGCGTGGAGCCTCTTCGGGGTTCGGCCGGACGGCCTGTGCCTTGCGTTCACGCAGTTCTGCCAAGGGGATCACGTGTTCGCTCATGATGCTGCCTCCAATTCTTCTTCCATGATCTCGACCAGGAGCTCGTAGAGCCCTTCGTCGACCTCGCGGATCACCTCCATGTTTCCGGTCTCAAACCAGATGGTGTAGAGTTCGCGCAGGGTCTTGTCGTCGGTGCGCCACGCCGCGTCGGTGACGTTGCGGAGCGTGTCGACCGGGATTGCTTTGCGCCAAGCGGTCATGTTGCGGCTGAACTCACGCACCCACGGACCCCAGTCGGGGAAGAAGTCCGGTTGCAACATATCGGGGGAGACCTGGTTGCCCTTCAACATGATCTTGTAGATGACCCGCGAGTAACCCTGGAGAGCCTGCTGGGCTTGCTCCAGGCCATGCCGGACGGCGACCTCACGCATCAACGTGACGAGCCCGCCAGGGTTATTGCCGCGGGGGCAGCGGACGCACGAGAAGCACTGGGCGCAATTCCAGATATCCTCCATCAGGATCTCGTAGAAACGGTCGACGTCCTCACGCGCCAACGCCTGAGCGATGACGCGTGGACTGAAGTCGTAGAAGCGAGCCGAGGGACACGCGGAGACGCAGATTCCACACTCGTAACAGCCATAGAGGAAATCCGAATAACGCGGGTCACTCTTCACTTCCTCGAAGAGCTGACGTTTGGTCTCCTCCGCGACATCCGCATAGCGTTGGCTCGCTTTTGTGGGGCTCCACGTCGCAACGCTCATACGGCACCTCCGATGCGGCTCGCGCGCTGGACAAGTGCGCGCAGCTCTTCCCAACTTGGCACACCGACGAATCGCTCGCCGTCTACGACGATGGTGGGGACGATGACCACACCAGCTTCCTGGGCGAGAGCACGCCCTTGCGGTGTTGCCAGGCTGACCACCTCGACCTCCATCTCCGGGTCCTCCCGGATGAGCTGTTCCACCAAGGCCAGCACTTCGGCGCAGCCGTGACAGATCGGGTGGGTGAAAAGACGGAGGCGTGTCATGGCAGCTCGTACCCCTCGCAGTGCACGCAATCGTCCAACCCGCGGCGTGACATGAAAACGTCAGAGGCCGCGATTGCCTCGTGCCCCGTGAGCAGGTCGGCAAGATCGTGTTCGAGATCATCCGGCTGGAGCCGCACGAGCCAGCCGCGGCGATAGGGGCTCCGGTTGACGAGTTCGGGATCCTCGAGGAGGGCAGCGTTCGTCTCGAGAAGAAGGCCACTGACTGGTGTACGGTAGGCACCAAGCCACTTTGCACTCTCGACCACTGCGACCGTGGCGTCGTGTGCGTCGTGGCGCCCGGTTGGACGGAAGGTGACGTGGAGAATGCGGCCAGCGACCGTCTGAGCGACGTCGGTGTAACCGAGTGTCACCGTCCCGTCAGCTTCGACGCGCACCCATTGATGCTGCTCGATCCGGTAATGGAGGTCGAGCGGGAGGATGCAGCGATGGACAATGGCAAAGGACGGTGCCTCGCGCGTCATGGTCAGAACGCCACCACTGCATCGGCCTCCAATGCCATCAGGTTGAAGGCCGCTCCGCCGATCATCTGCACTCCCTCGATCAGGTCATCCATCGTGAGGCCATGGAGGTCCAGTGACGGCTGGCAGACGTAGAGCTTGACCCCCAGCTCCAGTGCCTGATCGATGAAGTGTTTGAGTTTCGCGCCGCCCCCTCCGGCTTTGGGGACGACGAGCGTCTCAGGGACGCCCTTCTTGAGCAACGTCGGACCATTCATCGTGAAGTAAATGGCTGCTTCGATATCCATGGCCGCTGCGGCAGCGGCGAGGAAGAACGGAGTCGCACTCCGCTCCGGGGTGTCTACCCCGTGGGTTTGGACATACAGGATCTTCTTGGTCTCCTCGCTCACGACCGTCCATCCCCCCGTCAGACGAAGAGCGAGACATCAGCATCGCCTGCAAACTCGAGGAAGGTCGCGGCCCCGCCAACGGTGCATTCCGGAATGAAGTCCTCCTTCTTGAAGCCGAAGACGTCCATGGTCATCTGGCAGGCGATCAGATTGACACCAGCGTCAATACACATCTGGCGGAGCTCCAAGAGTGAGGGGACGCCCTTCTGTTTGAATGTTTCCTGCATGAGTGAGGTTGCCAGGAGCGAGAAGCCCGGGAGTGCCTCCACGATGGCTGGGATCGGCCAGGAGATCTGGCGGAAACCTGGGGGCCCGAAGGGCATTTTGAGCGGCATGGCTGGATTACCGAGCGGGCTGACCTTGGGATCGTAGTTCCGCAACAAGAGTGGTAGCCCATAGAAGGTAAAGAAGATGCCAACCTCCCAGCCCATGGCCGCGGCTGTCGAGCCGAGGATGAAGGGAGGATAGGCAAAGTCGAGCGTCCCTTTGCTGGCAATGATGGCCAGTCGCTTGGGTGCGTCAGGATCGCGTCGGGCCATGGCCTCCTCCTCTCCAACTTAGCGCAGGCGACGGAAGAAAAAGACGTACTTGCCGTCTTCCTCGTGGGCATCGATCAGCTCGTTGCCGGTCTGGCGTGCCCAGGCCTCCATATCGGCCGGTGCGCCTGGGTCGGTAGCAATCACCTTCAGTACCTGCCCGATGCCGAGCTCCTTGATCGCCTTGGAGGTGCGGATCACGGGCAGTGGGCAGAGCAAGCCGCTGCAATCGAGCACGCGGTCCGGCTGCAA
>DAOTWO010000214.1:0-5362 GCA_034435855.1 Thermomicrobium sp.
CCGATAAACCACGCCCAGACCGCGTCAGCATTGGCAGCGCTCTGGAGAATTCGCTGAAGATACGGACCGAAATCCTGTGTGTCCAGCGGAGGATAGACTTCCGCGGCAACCTGGCCACCAGACTTTTGGAAGTAATTCTTGAAAATTTCAGTGACCGTGTGACCGGTCTGATAATCCGGAGCCATGAGAGCGATATTTCGATAGCCGACCTTCTCATAGGCCCACTTCGCTTGAATAAATTCGTATTGTCCCTAGCAGAAAGAGGAACGGAAAATATACGGGCTGGGCACGTTGGGGTCACGAGTCAGTGGTGGCCAACCGGCAATCGAGACGATTGTGACCTGCTTCTGCTCGTGCAGATAGTCACGGACAGCAGTCAGCTCGGGAGTCATGGTAAACCCAGTAATGACGTCAACCTTCTCACTCTCCACGAGACGGCGGACGTGCGTGAGGGACTGTTCAGGGTTGCCAGCAGAGTCGGCAGGAATGAGCTCGAGCTGCCGTCCAGCCGCGGTGTTGTTCAGTTCATCAAGCGCAAGCTGCATGCCCTCAATATGCCGTCGCCCCGACGAGGCCAGGTTACCAGTCTGCGCGACGACTACCCCGATCTTGAAAGGTGTTGCTGACCCGGCAACCGTCGGCGAGGCAGATGCTTGTGGAGTCGGCGTGACGGCTGGGGCTGATGTTGGCGAGGCTGCTGCCGTCGTCGGTGTTGGTGCGGCCACCGGCGTTGGCGTAGCACCACCGCTACCGCAGGCAGCCAAGAGCGCGCTCGCGACTGCCGAGGCGGAAATAACGAGGAACCGGCGACGATTCATGCCTTCTCCTCCCCTCCTCCAAGGACTTGACTGACCATCCTCGACCTCACACTCGTGAGACACTTGACAACCTCGTGCTAACTCCGGCGAGAGAGCGAGTTCGCGGGGGGCGGTACATTCTCTTGTTCTTTTCAGACTCGTCTGATGCTGGCGACCTTCAACGGGACCGCGTGAGCGCCCGCTTCAATGACCCACCAGAACCGTCTAGCCTGATGGGGAGGACACGCACCCGATGTCACGTGTACTTTAATCATATACCCCTTAGCTGTCAACTATCCCCTCAGGCGTGCCTTCCCAACACTTCCAGCCGCCGAAAGGGCACGATACACGGACTCACAAGCAAAAAGAGCACACCGACCTGCAAGGGCCAAACCGCGATGTTGTCGTCCTCCCGCTAGACGGAGTATTCTTCTTCGGTGGATACCCCTAAGGGGTATTGGGACACTACAGGAATGGAAAGTGAGGGGCAAGATGGTGACGCGGGTCTACACCGTACCGGACATGAGCTGCCAACACTGCGTACGAGCCATCACCGAGGAGTTGCGGAAGATCGCTGGCGTACAAGCGGTGGAGGTCGATCTCACCTCCAAGACAGTGCGTGTTGTGACCGAGGACGGAGTGCCGGAGGAGCTCCTCCGCCGCGGGATTGAGGCGGCGGGCTACTCCGTCGCCGTGTGACCGTTCCCCTCGCATCAGCCAGGTCCAGGACGCGCTGGATCGCTGTGTGAGGAGGTGCTTTGCAGGGCGCTGTTCCAGCAACATCGATGCCGCGTCCTGGACGAGTACTCCTCTGTGCCGGTCACAATTGCGCGTGTGAGGTATCTCTGGTGGTGTATCTGGTTCTCTACTTCTCCTTTCGCCACCGCCGTACCAATTCCCGAGCGGGCAGGGTACGCCGTTGCCTTTCCCAGCACCGCGCGATTCTTTCCCCCGGCCCCATGCCGTAAGCCGTGTGCACGCACACGTCCTACGGGGACAGGAAGCGGTTCCAGCCGCTCATCGTCTGGTATATGGATTTCAGACCGGTTAATCAGGATTGCCCTTGATCCAAAAGGAGAGCGTCCTCGCCTTGCTGCCTCGCAACAAGCAGTGGGGCTGGGAATACGTCGATTGTGCATCAGTCACCATCCAAAGTTGGTGAACTCCGGTACGATGGGCTTCCCAAGAGTCGTAGGACCCCCATCCTAGCTTTGGCTAGGCGATGGGCCTGACAGGAAGAGGGATAGGAGTCGCAGGAGAACCGGGACGAAGGGATCTCCGGGAAAGCGGCGAGCATGCCGACGTGTCACTACGTTGGAGCACGGTGCCTACTCGAGGTGCAACGTGGAGCAGCGATGGCGGATCCTCATTATTGATGATGAACACTGGTTTCGGTTCAGCATTTCCTGTGTCCTCGAACACTGGGCCAGCGTGCGAGTGGTTGAAGACATCGAGTCGGCACGGAAGCTGCTCACGAGCTGGCAACCGCACGCTGTTATCCTTGATCCCGTACTCCGCGCCGGTGACAGTATCGATCTCCTCTACCGCGTCGCGGGGGAAGGACAGCGGATTATCTTCTGCTCCCTTTCCCAACGGGGCGATTTCCCACCGCCGTATCCCAGCGATACTGTTGTGTACGTGCCGCGGGAATGGTCCGCGAGCGTTCTCGCTCACTTCATCCAGCGACGAATTCGGGAAGCGTTCACAGAGGCAGGGAACGCTTCACAACCTCTGGCAACGTCGGGCAATGGCCGAAGCCCGGATGGTTCGAGCGACACCGTGGTCTTTATGGGAAATGGAAAGCTCTTGGGGGGGCGCCAGGCGCACCGTGAACGCGAGCTCGAATCCCCATGGCCAAGCATGAGGGCGGAAAGAATGAGCTGTGGGCCAGCATCCTATCCCAGGAGACGATGACGAGACGGGACTTCTGCAGGGAGAGGTATAGGAACACGGTTTTCCCCAGCACGCGCGAGGAGACGAGGCACGAGGTACCACGCGGAGACAGCGAGCACAGTTCCGGCAAGGCAGTCAAGCACGTAATGATTTCCGGTGCCGATGACGGCGAAGGTCATCAGCATCGCATGTCCGAGCCCCAGTAAACGCAAGAGCCAACTCTGTGAGAGCCGGAACAGCCCGAGACAGACGAAGACCGAGAAGGCGACGTGCAAACTTGGCATGGCGGCGAAGGGGTTATAAAGGGTTGCAATACCAGGATGGTCATAGTTGACCCCCCGGGAGAGGGCAAGGGTATCGACGAAACCACGCCACGGGAAGAAACGGGGAGGAGCGAGGGGGAACAATGTGTACGAGAGCAGACCGACTCCGAGGATCGCAAGAAACGTCGCCCGGACTTCACGATACCGCTCCGGCACGAAGAAGAACGTCCAAACCCCGAACAAAACCACAGTCCAGAGGTGCGTATACGTGTACACAGTGTTCAACACTGTGGTGACGATGGGATTTGCAAGCACGAAGGCTTGCACTGCCTGCTCGACGTCCAGGCCGAGCGCTTGTTCGATCCGCATCACCAAGAAGGCGTTTTGGAAGGCGTCATAGGCTCGACCGGCGGCGATTCCCCGCGTGACATAGTACAAGCCAAAGAGGCTCGCCATGAGCCCGAACTCCAAGAGCGCAACTCGAATTCGAGGCTGCATGGCTTCCAGCGACCTACTTTGGGGCCACTGGTGCATCGCAACTCCCTTCGCGCTCACGGAGAGCTCCCGAACCCGGTCACTGGACGGGGCACGGGTTCGCGGCTAGTCTTACCATCGTCGCGGGCCGGACGTCCAGTCCGCCGCGAACAGGAGTCGTCACGATAGCGCGTTCGTACGCTATACTCTCCGTGTGACGGGGAGGAATTCGCGTGAAAGCGACGATCGAAGAAGCTGTCGCGCGTTTCTTAGCGGATCTACGCCTGTCACCGCGGAGCCGTGCGACTTATGGAATTGCGCTGCGCAAGTTCCTGCGTCACCTGACAGAGATTCAGGGTATTGATCCGGCGGCCCCGATCGACCAACTCTGCGAGGATCATGCGATTGCGTTCTTGCGCGACCTCGTGCCGGAGGACATCCGGACCCCGGAGCAAGTCTCACAAATGCGGACTGCACAGACCACCTTCGCCGCAGTACGGAAGTTCTTCGGGTATCTGGTCTCGTTTGACTTGCATCCAGTTTTGTCGACTGAGAAGTTACGTGTTCGCGCGGCAACAGTGCTTCCGCGGTTCACCCCGCCGCCGCCCGATGTACGGACAGATGATCTGGAACGGATTGTTGCGCACGTTCGGAGCTTGCCGGCAGAGACTGATCCGAGCCGGGAACTGCGTCGTCTGAAGATCCGGGCGTTGATTTTGTTCCTTTTCCGGACCGGCGTACGCGTCTCTGAGCTCTGCGCCTTGCGCCGACAAGACATCGATTTGGAGACGGGAACGGCGCGAATCTACCGGGCAAAAGGAGGGAAGAGCCGGACGGTGCACTTCGATAGCGAAACTGCCGAAGCACTCGCAGCATACTGGAGGGCCCGCGGGGACAGTGGGCGTGGGGTCGGGTTATACCCCGCATTCAGTGGGCGTGATCGTCCGGGCCAGCCTGGCAAGGCGATCGCGCCTCGTACCGTTCAGGCGCTCGTCAGTCGTCTCTGTGAGGAGGCGGGCGTCGAGTATGCGGTCACACCGCACTCCTTCCGGCATGGGCTAGCCACCGAACTCGTGCGTCGTCGCGTGCGCGAATCGACCGTCCAAGCGATCCTGGGGCACGCTTCGCCGGTGACAACGCGCATCTATGTGCACTTGACAGCCCAGGAGGCGGCTGAGGAGTATCAAGCGGCGTTTGGGCCGTATCGCCGTCCCGGGTCTCGACAGGTGGTTGACCGATGAGCGTGCGATACCTGCCTCTTTTGCTCATCGGTCTTCTCGTCGTCGGTTGCAGCGGGGCAGCGCCACGACGACAAGCAGTTTCGCCAACCCCAACACCTCAGCTTCTGGCTGTGTTAACCCCAGACATCGGAGAAGTCCGCTATCGTCCCGAGCCGATTATCGGGCAACTTGTTTTGGCCACAACAGTCGGACCAGATGAAGCCCCAAAGGACGAGGTGAGCGCGATTCCCGCAAACACGCGTCAGATCTATCTTGTTGTGCGAGTGACCGACCTTCCCGCCGGGGCGAGACTGAGTGCAGTCTGGCTGCGGGGAGCGAGTGAGATCGGACGCTCGGAACGTCAGCTGGCGGATGCCGTCTCCGGTCCGCGCTGGCTTGCACTCCAGTTCCAGTCGGACACGCAACTAAGAGCTGGGGAGTACAGTGTCCGCCTGTATCTCAATGATCGTTTCATCGACTCGCTTGTCTTCACGGTCGGCGGAGCACGGGGGACGAGCGAGGAGCAAATCACCTTGGTGTTCGCGAGCGAACGACCGAGCAGCAGTGGGCTGATCACTGCGCAGAGCGTGTTTCCGCCTGGGACGGTGAGGATAGTTGCCATCCTGGCAAACGTGCCACCAGACTTGACTGGTGACTTCTGGAGCCGCTGGACAGTCGACGGCCGGGTCTTGACGGAAATCGGCGCCGACGATGT
>DAOTWO010000215.1:0-17829 GCA_034435855.1 Thermomicrobium sp.
GAGCAGGGGAGTGCGTTGCAGCGTGCAGTGGAAGTCGCGCAGCGGGTGAGTGAGCGTGTAAGTGGGGTGGAGGAATTGGCACGTGCTGGTCTGGCGACCGCGCAAGCGAATGCCGGACGGGCGGAGGCTGGTCGGGAGACAGTCGAGCGGACGCTCCGGGATGTGATGGGGGCGCAGGAACGGGTGACCGACGCGGCGCGTACGGTGAGCGAACTGGGCGAACGCTCGAGGCAGATTGGACAGATTGTGGAAACGATTGAGGGAATTGCCGAGCAGACGAACCTCTTGGCGCTGAACGCAGCGATCGAGGCGGCCCGTGCCGGCGAGGCAGGCAAGGGGTTTGCGGTGGTCGCAGAAGAGGTGCGGAAGCTTGCTGAGCGTTCGGCGGAGGCGACGCGACAGATTGCCGAACTGATCGGAAACGTGCAGCAGCTGGTGGAGCGTGCCGTGCATGCAATGACCGCCAGTGCACAGCAGGTCGAGGCGGTGAGCGAGCGAGCAGGTTCGCTGCGCGCAGCGTTCGAAGCTTTTGCGGGCTCAGCGCAGGAGGTGGAGACGCAGAGCCGCACCGTACTTGTCGCTGCCGAGGCGATTGGGCGAGAAAGTCGCGAGTTGAAGACGCTCATGGAAGAGACGGCAGCAATTGCCGAGGAGAACAGTGCAGCAGCTGCGGAGCTCGCTTCTACGATCGGTCGGATGCAGCAGGATGTGCAGCAGGCGGTCACGCTCGTGGAGGGGAACACCGCGGCGGTGCAAGAAGTTGCGGCGGCAGCGGAAGAACTCACCGCGCAGGTCAGTGAGGTCAGTGCCTCGGCGGGCGATCTGGACCAAGTGGCGCGCGACCTGCGCCGGGTGCTGGCCCGCTTTGAGCTGGGGAGAGAGACCAAGGTAGACGAAGAAGCCCACTGGCCGGCGGTGGGCGTGGGAGAACGCACAAACGGACACCGGGAACTCGTGTTGGTTGACCGCGGAGTGTAACGCTCCGCAGGCACCGACTCGTGCCACGGGAGGGCACAGGAGGCACATCAGTCGTCTCCTGTGCCCTCTGGCTTGGTTTGGCGTGAAGAGAGCTGGGCGAGAGGAGCAGCGCGGGCGACTGTTTTTGGCAATAGCGCACAAGCACACAAGCGTGCCCGCTGAGGCAAGTTCCCCTAAAGCTGGGCAGCATCCCTGCCGAATATCCCGGAGTAGGAAGGAACGGTCGCAGGGATGCTTTGACCAATCGCGAGAGGGAGCGCGATGAACCCGCCGATCACACCGGTCCCACCAGTGGGCCCGAATGAACCAGGCGCGGTCGAAGGGAGCAGCTCGCTGCAGCCGGTGAAGCCGGTCGAGCCAAGCCCGCCGCCGGCCGGTGTGGCTCGTCGTGGCGCGGAGGAGAAGCGTGACTTGATTCCAGCCCATCGGGTGGATCTCAGTCTTGATCCTCAGCTGGTGCGGAAGATACCGCGTGACGTCTACCTGCGCTACTACGTCCGGCCAGGGATCGGCAACTGGGTCGTGCAATTGATCGACCGCGAGACACAAGAAGTCATTCGGGAGATCCCGCCGGGTGGACTGAAGGAGTTGCTGCAGGAGCTTGCCGAGCAGAGGGGCGGAGAGTGAGCGCTTTTGCAAGACGGCCGAGATCAGCGGCGTTTGGAAGGGGTCTCCCATGAGCATCACATTTGATGGCTTGGCCTCAGGCTTAAACACTCAGGACATTATTTCGAAGCTCCTGCAGGTCGAGCAGCAACCGATCAATCGACTCAATCAACGTAAACAGCAGATTCAAAAGGAACGTGATGCGTGGAAGGACCTTGGCACACGCCTGCAGAATCTGGCGAGCGCGCTCAGCTCACTCGTCCAACGCAGTACCGTGGTTGGCTTTACGGTGCGACCGAGTGACAGCAACGCTCCCTTCACTGCGAGCGCACGACCCGGAGCAGTTGCTGGGACGTATGCAATCCAGATTCAACAGCTCGCGACGGCGACGACGATGCGGAGCACGAGCCCGCTCGGTGCAGAGATCGATCCGAACGCGCTCCTCAAGGACACCAACCTGCGGAGTGCGGTCACGGCGGGAACGTTCACGATCAACGGAGTGGCGATCACCGTCGATCCGAACGCCGATACACTGAACGACGTGGTCAACCGGATCAATACTAGTGGTGCCGGAGTGGTCGCAAGCCTGGTGACCATCGATGGGCGCCTGCGGTTGGAGCTCGAGGCGGCGACCCCCGGTGGGCCGCTCCAGATCGGAGCGATTAGCGACACCTCGAACTTCCTCTCCGCGACCTCGGTGTTGGGTGCGCCGCGGACGGGTGACGCAGTTGTCGGTACTAGGAGTCTCGCCGCGGCGAGAACGGGGGTGCCTTTGAGTCAGGCCATGCTTGCGACCCCTGTCAGTGGGCCTGGTACGCTGACGATCAACGGGGTAGCGATTGCGTACAATCCTGCGGTTGACTCGCTGAACGTGATTCTCAACCGGATCAACGCCTCCAATGCCGGAGTAACGGCAAGTTACGACGCAGTCAGTGACCGTGTCGTCCTGACCGCGAAGACGACAGGGAGTCTCTCGATCACGGTCAGTGACACTGGAAACTTGGCGACTGCGCTGGGGCTCGATCCCAATCAGCAGCAGCTTGGCCAGAACGCGGTCTACAGCCTCGACGGCGGGGCAACCTGGCAGTATAGCGCAAGCAACATTGTGAGCGACGCGATTCCCGGTGTCACATTGACCCTGACGCGAACGACGAGTTCGCCGTATAGCTTCACGGTCGAACCTGACACCGATGCGGCCGTGTCGGCTGTCAGGCGCTTTGTCGACCAGTTTAACAGCGTGCTCAGCTTCATCGCCGAGAAGACGTCATACGATGCGACGACGAAGACAGCCGGGACATTACTTGGTGACAGCGCGGTCAGGGTAGTGGAGTCGACGCTGCGGCGTCTGGTAACGAGTCCAGCGATCAACGCCGGTGGACGATTCCGGACGCTCGCCGATGTGGGGATCAGCTTTGGGCCGGTCGGCTCGGCGGTGGGGACGACGAATCAGCTCCAGCTCGATGAGAGCAAGCTGCGCGCGGCACTGCAAGAGAACCCTGATGCAGTGTTCGAACTCTTCGGCGCAACCAGCCGCGCAACGTTGACGACACCAGGAGATATCGTACGGGTCGCGGGTACGCCACGGCCGCCAGCGAGTGGGCGCTATGTCATCACCTCGGATGGGGCCGGGAATCTCACGGCGGAGTTCCGTGATCAGGCGAACCAGCTCCTCTGGAGTGCGACTGGGACCATCATCGCTGGTGGTTCGAACACCACGTTAGTGCCCGGGCTCACCCTCAGCGCAGCGACGACGCTCACTGGTGCAACAAGTGAGATCAGCGTGACGCAGCAGGAAGGCGTGTTGACCCAGCTCGGTCGGTACCTTAACGGGATTTTGGGCCGCGATGGGCTGGTGCGAGCACGTGGCGATGCCTTTGAGCAGCAACTGCGATCGATCGACCAGCAAATTGACCGTTTTCAGCAGCGGTTAGACGATCGCAAGGCGCAGCTCGTGCGCCAGTTTGCGACGCTGGAGCGGATGCTCGCGGAGATCCAGGCGCAGGGGACGCAACTCCAAGGACAGATCGTGAAGATGCTCGGTGCCTCGTGAGGCAGGAAAGGGCAGGTGGGCGATGCTGGCGAACCCTTACCAGCGCTACCGGCAAGTGACAGTCGAGACGGCCTCGGTCGCGGAGCTCGTGGTGCTCTTGTACCGACGGGCAGTGCAGCTGCTTGAGGAGTCGGAAGAGGCGATCGCGGTCGCCGATGTGCCACGCGCGCACGCGCGCTTGGTGCACACGCAGGAGATCGTGGCGGAGCTCATGGCCAGCGTGAACTTAGAGGCTGGCGAACTTGCCCACCAGCTCTGGTCGATCTATGACTATGTCCAGCGCCGGCTGATCGAGGCCAACGTGCGGAAGGACGCAACAATTGTCCGCGAAGTGCGGCAATTCCTCACCAGTTTGCTCGAGGCGTGGGAGCAGGTAGCAGCACAGGAGCGCGCCGCCAACGCGGCAGCGGCACGTTTGGCTGCGACAGCGTAGGAGGGATCCAGTGCAGGAAGCGGATGTGCTCGAGCTTGCGGTCCAGCTACGGGATCTCACACTGGCGCAGCTCGAGGCAGTGCGCGCAGCTCGGTGGGAAGACGCGTCGGCATATCTCCAGCAGCGTGGAGTGCTGTTAGAGCGCTTGCAGGAGATTGATCCGCTTCAGCTCAGCCGAGCAGCTCGCGATGCCATTGCCGCAGTACTCGACGAGGTCCAGGAGCTGGACCGCGAGCTCGTCACAGTCGTCGAGCAGGCATTAAAGCAAACACGAGGAGAGCAACGCGCGCTGGAGCGGAACGAGGCTGCGGCACAGAGCTACCGACGAGCACTGGGGACGAGCGACGAAGCAGGACTGATTGATGAAGAGGCGTGAGCGATGGAACGGCGAGCACTGGGGCCAGTACCGCTTTTGCTTGCGGCGTTGGCGTTGCTCGCCGTGGCCTGTGTGCGAGTCGAGATCCAACGGACGACGACGGCTGAGCTAGAACAGACCGTACCGACACCTGTGCGGCGTGCAACGGTCTCGACACCACCGGCGGAGCCAGTTGCACCGCCACGACGCGCAGCACCCGAGACTGGAAGCGCGAGTCGGGCGCTCTTTCGCTTGCGTATGCCGCCAGCGACTGCCATCGCGATTGCCCGGTTGGGAATCGATGTGCCAGTGGTCGACGTGGCGTCAGTCAAAGATGAACGCGGCTGGCACTGGCCCGTGCCACACGACGCAGCGGCACACCTGATCGGTACCGCCAATCCGGGTGAGCCGGGAAACATCGCGATCACCGGGCACGTGGATACAGAGCGTGGGGCGGGTGTGTTCTGGCGCCTGCTCGAGGTGAGACCAGGCGATGAGGTGACGGTCTGGAGCGCGGCCGGAACGTTCGTCTACCGCGTGTCGGAGGTGCTGGTTGTGCCGGAGAGCGACCGTTCAGTGTTGCGGCAGACCAGGGAGGAGGTTCTCACGCTCCTGACCTGTCTTCCGGATGGACGGTACGACAAGCGGCTGGTGGTGCGCGCTGAGCCGGTCCGTCCGGCTGTGGCCCGGCAGGACTGACGCCTGACCAGCTGTGGGACGAACAAGCGCACGACGTTGGGAAAGGCGACTCACCGGTGGTGCTGCTCCGCACCCGCTACAGGGAGAAAGGTGACGACTCTTTCCACAATGGGTCGAGCTTCCATTCGGCTGTTGGCACGGGATGCAAGAACCACGTGTGGGCACGGCGTTCCTTGCTCCCGTGTCGAGGGCGCGTGACATTGGACGTCGCCTGGTGAGCCGTCGTTGAAAGTGCTGGTTCGAATGAACGGGGAGACCGGACGGGAATCGTGAGCCTGCGAGCGGGGGAGCGGAGGAAGGTCTCGTTCGCTATGTCTGAGCTCACGGAAAGGAACATTTCGGCGGTCGGTCCTGTCGTTCCGACGGTGGCGGACAACTAGATACCAGCAAGCGACCTGTTGCGACTGGTGGTGCCTCCGCGTGTTCGGTGGAAGAAGCGGAGGCGCACGGTGCAGATGCTGCAAAGCGAGTAGCCTCTCTGCGTGTCCCCGAGCTCGGCAGTGGGGACCGGCTCGCTGCGAGGCTGCTGGAGCGGTGCAAGACATCCTGCTCGCTGGAGCGAGTTTCGCGGGATGTCTCGTCAGGCTTTCCTCAGCGGTGGTCGATTGTCCAAAGGATGCCGAACATGCGACGTACCTGAGGATTGTTCTCGTCGAGACCGCTCGGCAGGCGTATGGCGATGACCCAAGGACGCCCTTGCTGGTCACGGTAGTGGTAGAGGAAGATGCGTCCCTGCTCGTCTGTGACGTAGACGTCTGCCTCATACTGTCCGCCGATCGTCACGCGTGCGGTCGTCGGCTCAAAGGTCAGGGTAGGTGCATACTCGGAGTCGAGACGGAGAATCTCTATGTAGACCGAGCCAGGACGCAGGTCGTCAACGCTGCGTCTATTGAACCAGTCTGCAACGACTTCGGGGCTCGGCCAGTTTTGAACCATCTGCTCGCTCATGATGATCCAGTAGCAGTGACAGCTGCGCGAGTTGTATTCCGGAGTCTCAGGGGTGGTGACGACGAGCCAGTTGGGGGGATACTGGAAGCGGATGTAGCCAGGGTCATCATAGGTTGGCCAGTCTGGAATGACTGCTGGGCCGGGAGTCGGCGTTGGCTGTGTTGGAGTAGGAGACGGCCGAGGAGTTGGGCGCATGGCGGGAGTGCGCGAGGGCGTGGGGGAACGCTGGACCTGAAGGGTGCCCGGTGTTATCGGTTGCGTCGGCGGGAGCGGCGCGAGCGCTTGTGCAGTCAGTGTGGGCTCGACCACTCGCCAAACTTGCCAGGCCAAGTAGCCTCCACCTGCCCCGAGGACGGCGACACAACTGACGACCACCAGTGCGCCGAGACAGCCGAGGATATAGAGGCCGGTGCGGCGGCGTGGGGGCGTTGGCTCCGTCATGATCAGCCTCCGTGCTGAATAGTGGCTACGATCGCGGTGACGATCGCCAACGTGTCGGTCGCTTGATCGAATGGAGTGCCGAAGTAGGCCACGAGGCACCAGTCACGCCCTTGGTCGTCTTGGTAGAGATAGGTGATCGCCTGGTCATGTGGCCACTCGGCGAACGGGGCACCGTAGTAGAGCTGTGCACGGTACCGTCCACCGACGATTTCTTCGCCGTCTGGCGGTCGACGAAACGACGGTGGAGTCTCGGCAAAGGGTGGTGCGGCGAGGAAGAGGTCGACGACGACCTCCCCTGGTGGAACCTCATGCTCTCCTCCAGAGCCTGGCGGTGCCCAATCGATCCGCCCAGTCGGTAGCTGGCCGGGATCGAACGAGACGAGTGTGACGTTGCAGCAGGTCTGCTCCTCCCAGTAGGAGTTCCATCCTGCCGGGACAGCGAGACTCACTTGTCCTGAGGGATCATCAAACCACTGCCAATCGGGGGGAAGGGCAGGATTCGTCGGGGGCTGTGTCGGCCTTGTCCGTGGTGTGGCCAGTGCCACAGGTGTTTGCTGTGGGCGTTGCGCCGCGAGTGGAGTCGGGGTTGCGGAGCGTTGCTCCAAGAAAGCAATGGTCGCGACCGCGGCGGCGAGACAGACACAGGCGAGGACGAGTGCAGCACCACAGCCGACCAGAACCCACCGCCAGGGTGAGCTGTTTCCACTCCCTGAACCCTTCGCGAGGGAGGAGACAAGAGGACGACTCCCTCGTGATCTTTCGTCGGTGGCTGGCGCTGCCGATTCCTGCATGGATCGCTCTTCCACGACCTTGCGAGGAGCGTCGAAGCAGGGAACCGCATTCGGATGCAGGAACTCCAGGCACAAGGTTCTCGCGGTGATCCACCTACCAAGGACATTGTCTTTGGCTGGCGGTCGCCTGTCAAGAGGTATGTCGTGCGCCATCGCGTTGGGTCTGGTGTGTTCCCCTGGCAGCGGCTAGGCATGCAGCGAGCTCGGAGGAGTACTGGCAATTCTCGTCGACGGAGGGCGCCTGTCATCACTGGTGGTTTGCACGCGCTGCGGTCAGAGGACCTGTTTGGGGCGTGGCCTTTGGGCGTCATTGCGACACTTCCAACGCTGGAGGAGGGAGTGGGCTGCACGGGTTGTCACGGGAGGGGAGCGGTCGAGTCGCCTTGTGTGGGGAGCTGGAAAGCAACATCGTGCCCACGGAGGTTCCCGTGCAAGTGGTCGGCGCGGCCGTGCACACTCTCGCCGAGGTGTGGCCTAATCCGTGAGCGACTAGCTCGGCTTTGGTGACGCTCCGGTGCGATCCCGTGCGACTTGGCGCGGGCAACGTCAGGAACATCTGTCCCCGCTGCAGGAACGGTCCTGGACGTGCCGCAAGAAACGTGATGAGGTTGTGCCGGTCCAATACGGATGTCCATGGGCTTTGGCCGATGAGTTGCCACAACGTGGGCGTGGGGCAAAGTCTTCGCGCGATCCGCTCGTGCTGACTCGTCTTCGTCGGGTGATCTTGATGGTCTTGTGACTCCCCTCATCATCTGCACGAGCTCCTCCTGGGCATAACCCGACTGTGGCAAGTGTTTTGTCGCCTCTGCTTGACACCGTGTCGTCTCTTCATTACTATCTGGGGGAAAGTGATGGGGAGCGATGGATAGTGGGCGGCCGGAACTACACGTCCGGGTACGGGAGCGTCGCCAGGCTCTTGGGTTGACGCAGCAGCAGCTCGCGCAACGAGCGGGGGTGAGCCGTCAGACCCTGGTGGCGATCGAGGCGGGCCGGCTCACGCCGAGCGTGACGGTCGCGTTGCGGCTGGCGCGTGTGCTCGGTTGCTCGGTGGAGGACCTCTTCGCTCTCCCCGAGCCCCAAGTGGTTGACGCTCAGCTGGCGGAGGTGGCCGAGCCGTTGCCGCCGCTACCGTTCCGGGTGCATCTGGTGCGCATCGGGCGGGAGTTCGTGGCCTGGCCACTCGCTGGGGAGGCGAATGAAGCCGAGGGGATTGCCCGGGAGCGGCGGGGTGAGCGACTCCAGGTGGAGCCTCTGGTTGATCCCGTGTCGCTCGAGCGGGGGCTGGTGCTGGCTGGCTGCGACCCGGCTCTCGGTCTTCTGGCATCCCTCCTTGGCCGTTGGCACCGCGAGCTCCGCGTGGTCTGGATTCCCGTGGGGAGCCTTGGAGCACTCCGGGCGCTGGCGCGTGGTCAGGTGCATATCGCCGGAACACACCTCTGGGATCCGGAGAGCGGGGAGTACAACCTGCCGGTGATTCGTCGCGAACTGGCGGGCCGTGCAGTGGTGGTGGTCACGCTTTCGCGGTGGGTCGAGGGGTTAGCCGTGGCACCGGGAAACCCGCGCGGTATCCGCGAGCTCGTCGATCTGGCGCGACCGGAGTTGACACTTGTGAATCGCGAGCCGGGATCCGGCAGTAGGCTCGTGCTCGAGACGCTGCTCCAACGTGCGGGTGTGCCCATCGAGGCCATTCGTGGGTATGAGCGGGCGGTGCGTTCACATCGGGCGGTAGCGGATGCGGTCAGGAGTGGTTTGGCTGACGCAGGCCCGCTCGTCTCTCCAGTGGCGCGTTCCCACGGGCTTGACTTCGTACCACTTCTCGAGGAGCGGTACGACCTTGTGATTCCTGTCGAGTTCCTGGACGAGCCGGCAGTGCGGGATCTTCTCGAGCTGGTGGCGAGCGGGGCATTTCGTCGGCAGCTCGAGGCAGCGGGCTACGACGTGCGAGAGAGTGGTCGGTTGGTGATGCAGTTGGTGGAGTGATTGTAACGGGAGGGAAGGGGAAGTCGATGGTTCGTCGATCGGTGCGACGGCGTGCAGTGTGGCTGATGGTGCTCACGCTCCTGATTGGTGTCCTTGCCGGCTGCGGCGGGCAATCAGGTGGGGGAGCGACGACAGGCTCGAGTGGTGGTGCAACTCCAGGAACTGGAGCAGCTGCGTCTTCGGGCGGTGGGCGGAAGGTCATCGTCTTTGCAGCATCGTCCTTGCTCGAGCCGTTCCAGGAGTTGGCGCAGGTGTTCCAGCAGTCTCATGCGGGGACGACGGTTGAGTTCAACTTTGCGGGGTCGGCGCAGCTGGTGGCCCAGCTTCAGCAGGGTGCACCGGTGGATGTCATCGCCTTTGCTGACCTGATCAACATGAAGAAGGCACAGGATGGCGGCTTCGTCGCCAATGATCCGACGATCTTTGCAAAGAATCGCCTGACAGTCGTGGTGCCGAAGCAGAACCGGGCGGGTATTCAGAGCTTCGCTGACTTGGCCAAGCCGGGAGTCAAGGTGGTGTTAGCGCATGAGAATGTCCCGGTTGGGAAGTATGCACGTGAGGTGCTCGAGCGGGCGAGCCAGCAACCAGGATATGGCCCGGATTTTGCGCAGCGGGTGCTAGCCAACGTGGTCTCTCAGGAAGTCAACGTGAAGCAGGTGTTGGCCAAGGTGGCACTGGGGGAGGCAGATGCCGGGATCGTCTACGTGACCGACGTCAAGGCAGCTGCTGCCGATGTTCTCTCGATCGACATTCCCAGTGACGTGAACGTCATCGCCTGCTACCCGATCGCGGTGGTGAAAGGCACGAAGGCACCTGAGCTGGCACGAGCCTTCGTCACGCTCGTCGAGTCCGAAGAGGGCCGAGCAGTTCTGCAGAAGCATGGGTTCGAGCCCGTCGAGCCCGGTCAGGCGGGAACGGAGGGGTGCTCATGACGCGAGCGTTGGAGTATCCGGCGTTGCGAGCTGGGAGAGGACGGGCCTCGCGTCCTTTCTCGCAGCGGCTGAGTCGTGCTCTCCTCATTGGGCCGGTCGTGGTGTCGCTCGCCCTTTTGGTCATGCCATCAGTCGCATTGCTGGTGCGAGCCGCGGGGATCAGTCCAGAGAAGTTCGCGCACTATGCCCGCGATCCCTTCTTCCTCGATGCACTCCGGCTGACGCTTGTCACTAGTCTGATCACGGTGGCTCTCGCGCTGGTCTTTGGGACACCCGTGGCTTGGATCTTGGCGCGCTGGAATTTCCCTGGTCGTCGGCTTGTGGAGCTCGCCGTGGGGCTCCCGGTGGTCTTACCGCCGATCGTTGCTGGTGTGGCTCTCTTGATGCTCTTTGGACGGATGGGGTTGCTTGGGCAGTACCTTGATGCGTTCGGTATCCAAATTCCATTCACGACCGCAGCGGTTGTGTTGGCGCAGGTCTTCACGGCGAGCCCGTTCTATATCCGTACCGCCTTGGAGGGATTTGCCAGTGTCTCCCCATCGCTTGAAGAAGCGGCACAGGTCGATGGATGTAGCTCGCGCCAAGCGTTCCGCTTGGTGACCTTACCGCTCGCACTGCCGGCTTTGGTCAGTGGGATCACGTTATGCTGGGCCAAGGCGGTCTCCGAGTTCGGGGCAACACTCCTCTTTGCTGGGAACTTCCAGGGCCGAACGCAGACGATGTCGCTGGCGATCTGGACGGCAATGGAGATTGACCTGTGGGAAGCCGTCGCGATGGCCGCGATGTTGTTTCTGGTCAGCCTTGTGATCTTCTTGCTTGCGGAGCGGATGCAAGGGACGCGCGAGGCTCACTGATGCGAGTGCTGGTGCTCGGGGTCAACGATGTTGCATCAGCGGTTGCCTGGTATCTGTGGCGCGAGGGGTATCAAGTCATCGTGGTGAGCGACCCGATGCCCACGGTGACGCGGCGTGGTATGGCCTTCGCGGATGCGGTGTTCGATGGCACCGTGGTGCTCGAAGGAGTCGTGGCACAGCGGGCGGAGACCGTCGAGGCGGTGGAGCGGCTTCTCGAGGCACGCACGGCAGTGCCGCTGGTGATCGAAGACGATCTGGTCGAGTTGGTCGCACGGTATCGTCCGGACGTGGTGATCGATGCGCGGATGCGGAAGCGTGCTCAACCAACGCCGCTTCGTGGACTTGCGCAGCTCACCATTGGCCTAGGGCCTGGGTTTGTAGCGGGAGCACTGGTGGACGTTGCCATCGAGACAAGCTGGGAGGAGCTTGGGGCCGTCCGCTGGGAAGGGGCGAACCTGCCGTTGGCGGGGGAACCACGCGAGATCGCCGGGCACAGCCGTGACCGATACGTCTACGCGCCCTGCGCCGGAGTCTGGCGGACTGAGCGGCGCATCGGAGAGGTTGTGGCGGCGGGTGATCTCGTCGCCGTCCTCTGCTGCGAGGGCGGTGAGCGGTACGAGATCCGAGCACCGATCTCAGGGGCGATCCGTGGACTCACTCGGGATGGAGTGCCGGTCGCGGTGGGTACGAAGGTGCTCGAGATCGATCCCCGCGGGCCGGCTGGACAGTGGCAGGGACTCGGTGAACGGCCACGACGGGTGGCAGAAGGAGTCCTCGCAGCGATCACTGCATGGCGCGGGGCGGTCATGTCCCGAGAAGGGTGAGGGGTGTGATGGGTGTCGGGACGCGTGATGTAGAGACCGCGGCGCCACGTCGGTCGCCAGCGGAGGCTGCCGGTTGGGGGGCGGCGGTCGGGGTCGTCGGAGGGCTCCTTGGACTTGGTGGCGCAGAGTTCCGTATTCCAGTGCTGGTCCGGCTCATGCGATACGAGCCGCGTCTGGCCGTACCGTTGAACCTCGGGGTGACGCTCGTCACGCTGCTCTTTGCCCTGTTCGTCCGCTCGCGGACGCTGTCGCTCGACCCGGTCCTGGGTCACCTATGGGTCATCGGTGGGATGACGGTCGGTGCTGCTGCGGCCGCGCTTGTGGGCCCGCGCATCCTCTATCGTCTCCGCGATGAGAGTGTGCACCGATTGCTTGTCGGGTTGTTGGTCTTCCTTGGTGCCTTGATTATCGTGGAGGCCTTCCTCCCGACTTTCCGCTCACCGTTGCCGGATGCCGAGCGGGTGCAGGCGGTGGTAGCAGCGCTGTGTGGGCTTGGGATTGGACTGGTGGCTAGTCTTCTTGGCGTGGCCGGCGGTGAACTCATCATTCCGACGTTGATCCTTCTTTTCGGGCTCGATGTGAAGGCAGCAGGGACGGCGAGTCCGCTGATCAGTCTGCCGACTGTGCTCATTGGCCTCGTCGGATACGCGCGACTGGGAGCGTTCCGCGACCGTCAACCATTGCGAGTGACGGTGCTCCCGATGGCACTTGGCTCGATCGTTGGCGTCTTCCTCGGCGGGTGGCTGGCACGGTTTGCGCCGGGCATCTTCCTCAAGGTCTTCCTCGGCGCTTTGCTCATCTTCTCGGCGGTGCGTGCGCTTGGCAAGCGGCAGTGAGGAGTCCCCTCGGGAACGGGCACAGCGTTCGCCCCGGTGAGGAGGGGGAGGCCGGTCGTGTGCCGGCTGATGGGGTGCGTTGGCAGATTGACGGACCAACGCTCCTCGTGGTTCTGGACGGAGCACAGGTCGCTGTTCAAGCACCACGGCGAGTTCATCTCGTGGGCGCGCTTGCGGAGGGTGATGAGGGCCTGAGGACTGCAACGGCGGGACGGTCTTTGGGGGAGCGATCGCCTGAACCCACAAAAGTGGAGCCCTCGACGTGGGATGCACGTGAGTGGTCCGGAGGAAATGGTCGGGACGAGAGGGCGGCGCGTCTGGTGACCCATCAGGTCGGGTGTATCGGCCGGAGGAGTCATGCCGCGATGATGCGTCACCGAGATGATTCCGGCGCCTCGTCTTCTGGTCCGCCCGCGAACGGGCTGGTGAACCGAGTCTGTCAGCGCGGTTGGGACCTCTCCTCGGTCGCTCGTCGGGACAGGATGCCTCTCCACCACTGAAACCCCGAGCTGTCTGTGCTGCTGTACCAGCAAGAGAGCTCTCCGTGGGGTCGGCGTCACGGGGACTGCTCGTGTGGCAGACCAGGAGACGGTTTGGGTGGGGCCCGAGACTGTGCTTCGAGCCTCTTCGCTCACGAGCCTCCTGAGCAGCTTCTGATATGCCCATTGAGAGCAACCTGAAGACAGCACAACATGCGGGGATTGCTCGGGAACAAGGCGCGCCATATACTTCAGTGCGAAACTCATAAGGTTCGGCCCAAGCCACCAGCCGAAGCACTGGTCGGCGGTCACAGGAGCGTGGACCGGGAACTCCTCATTGGGGCGGGAGAGGATCCGGGTGCAGCGGTCGGCAAGGATCCTTGGAAACGAACAGGGTACGTCGACGGACATCTTCTGCTGGGCACAGAGCCGAATTTCCCAGGTACGGGCCTGACGTGAGCGGTAGGCGGGGCGGTGTGACTGGTGCGACGAGGACAAGGCGTCCGTCGGGGAAGTGAGAGGGAGATACGGCCGGCTGCTGAACGATGATCACCGGTTTGACCGGTGCGGAAGGCCGAGCGGGCGAGCGAGTGGGTACGCAGGTGATCAGAAGGGGGATCGTTGGCGATGGCTGAGGAACGATGGCTGGAGGGAATGGTAGCACTGGTGACCGGTGCCGGCCGTGGCGAGGAGGGTGGGGTGGTGCAGGGATCGCGAGGCACCTTGCGCGCCGTGGTGCCCGCATCGCAGTCAATGACATCAGCGAGGAACTCGCGCAGGCCACGGTCGAGCAGATTCAGCAGCGTGGCGGGGAAGCGATCGCAGTCGTTGGTGATGTCTCGAATCCGGTTGATGCCGATCGGATCGTTGGTGAAACGGTGCGACACTTCGGGCGGATCGATATCTTGGTCAATAATGCCGCGATCAGCGGATTGATTCCGGCTGTGGAACGCCTGCCCGATGAGATCTGGCATCACCAGCTGGCAGTCGATTTGGATGGCCCCTTCTATATGAGCCGCGCTACTTTGCGCCACATGATTCCTCAGCGGTTCGGTCGGATTGTCAACATCTCCTCATTCGCGGCGGTGCGTACTGGCTTCGTCGGTGGAGTGACATACACCACGGCCAAGACGGGACTGCTCGGCCTGACGCGCCAGCTGGCCTACGAGGTCGCGCAATACGGGATCACTGTGAACGCGTTGATGCCGACTGGGCTCCTCAACCCACGGGTGCTTCGGCTGCGACCGGACTGGGTGCAGGGCGAGGGACCGTACCGCGCGATCCACCCTGAAGAGGAGCTCGGCTGGATTGTCGCGTATCTCTGCCACCCCTCGATGACGGCGATCTCCGGGGCAGCTATTCCGGTTGATCGTGGCGTGTCGAACGGAATCGGAGATTTTGCTGAGCTCAAGCGGCGTAGTGGCAAGGATACCGGTGAGTGAGGCCGGCACGTTTGCCTGGAGTGGTTCGACGGCCGGAAAAGCGGAGAGGAACAGGCTCATGACCATGAGTAGCCAACCGTGTGATCTTCGTGGGCTTGTGGCACTGGTGACAGGAGCAGGTGGTGGCGCCAACGGTGGCCTCGGGATGGTGATTGCCCGAGAGTTGGCGCGCGCAGGCGCGCAGATCGCGGTGCACGACTTTGTTACTGAGGTGGCAGAAGTGACCGCGAGCGAGCTCCGCCAGCTCGGTTTTGTTGCAGGGGCGTTTTCTGCCGATATCACTGACTCACGGGAGGCCGATCGGCTCGTCGGGCAAGTCATCGAACGATTCGGCAAGATCGACATCTTGGTGAACAATGCCGAGTATCGTTCAGCGGCGTATCGTCCTGATCAGATCCCGATCGAGGAGTGGCAGCGCAGCGTCGCGCTGAACGTGCATGCGCCGTTCTACCTCAGCCGGGCGGCGGTTCGGGACATGCGCACGCGCAAGTTCGGGCGGATCGTGAACGTCTCAAACATCGCCGCGATCCGTGCGAGTATCCTCCACGGCGTACCCTACGTGACGACAAAGGAGGCGCTCTACGGTTTCACCCGGCATCTGGCGACAGAGGTTGCCCAGCACGGAATCACGGTGAATGCCATCCTCCCCGGCTTTGTGGTCACACCGGAGCTCCGAGCGCAGTGGCCGGAAGAACGGTTCGAGCGACTCGCACCGACCATCCCGGCCCGCCGTGCGGGGACCGCGGAAGAGATCGCAAGTCTGGTTGTGTATCTCGCCAGCCGAGAGGCCGGTTACCTCACTGGTGCGGCCATTCCGATCGACGGGGCCGTTTCGATCGTACCCGGAGGCCGGACGGATCCCGAGAACGCGTTTGTGTGATCGGTTGGCACCGGCAGCTCACGAGGCTGTGTCTGTTTGGATAGCTCGAGGAGCAAGCGGGGACGCACGGGGACGGGCGGGTCTTGCGCCCGTCCCCGTGACAATGTTCAACCGATCTCGATGATCCGCATCATCCCTGTCTCCTGATGGTACAGGTGGTGGCAGTGGAAGGCCCACTGGCCGGGATTGTCTGCCTCCCAGTCGATCATGACCTCCTGCATGGGGTCGATGAGGACGGTGTCGCGGAGTGCTCCCTGCGGGGACTGGCCGACGCGGAAGAAATGACCATGGAGGTGCATGGGATGAGGCATCATCGTCATGTTCTGTAGGCGGAAGCGCACGCGCTGGCCGAGTTTGACGTGGATCGGCTCAGCGTTCGGATAAGCCTGGCCGTCGATTGTCCAGACGTACTGCCCCATACCACCGCTGAGGATGACGGGGAGCTCGAGATCGGGCGTGAACGGCGCACTGTCAGTGTTCGCTGAGCGGACGCGTAGGCCATGCAGGAGTTCACCAGCCAACTCAGCCGGGCGCGTAGTGATCGGAGAAAGCGATCCGCCACTCCCCTCGTAGCGCAACACGGCCAGTGCGGTTGCGTTTGTTCCCTCGGCCCAGGCAACAAGCGGCCAAACCCCAGGGTTGTCGAGCTGCACCAGGACGTCGTAGCGCTCGCCCATCCCGATTCGTAGTGCGTTGCCCTCGAGTGGCTCGATCGGTTGCCCGTCGACTTGGACGAGGCGAAGCCGGTGCCCGACAAGCGCGACGCGGAAGATTGTGGCTGAGGCAGCGTTGATCAACCGCAGACGGAGCAGTTCGCCCCGCTTTCCAGCAAACTCGAAGGGCGCATCGACCGATCGTCCGTTGATCAGGTAGAGGGGATAGACGAGATCGGGAGTGACTTCTGCTGGTGACCATCCTGGCATGCCGGGCATCGTTCCCATTCCGGATATCGTGCCCATCCCTGGCATTGTGTTCATCCCGGGGATCAATGGCAGAGTACCGTGTCCCATACCATGTGAGTCGTGGCCGGCCCCGACCAATTGCCGAAGCGCGTCCTCTGGGGTACCGGCGATGCCGTCCAACCAATCGTCGAGGACCAACGTCACCTCACGGTCGTAACTCAGCGTCTCCTGCCGGGGTTCAACGATGAGTGCACCGTAGAGCCCACGATCAAGCTGAAGTCCGACGTGGGTATGGTAGAAGTAGGTGCCAGCCACAGAAACCACAAACTCGTATGTGAACTGGGTGCCGGGAGCGATGGCTGGTTGGGTCACGCCCGGTACCCCGTCCATGGCATTCGGGACGGGGATGCCGTGCCAGTGGATGGTCGTTGGTTCAGGGAGACGATTGTCAACGACGACACGGAGCGCTTCACCTTCACGAACTCGGAGCTCGGGACCGGGAAGCTGACCATTGTAAGTAAAGGTACGCACCCGATGTGAACCTAGTTCAAGTTCAGATACTACTGTCTCGACGCGATACGCCCTCACCGCAGTCGGTCTTGCTGTCGGCGTGCGTGTTCCCCCGGAAGGCCCAGGCGTGAGCTGAGCGCTCGGTGTTGTGGGTGTGACGGTCTGCGCCGTGTTGATGGCCGGTGACTGACGGCACGCAGCGAGTGCGGTGGTCAGAACACCGACACCGACGAGGCTGAGCGTGGCTCGACGGGTGAATCGGCGAGATGTGAAGACCAATTGTGAGTTCCGCATTGAGACCTCCCTACGGTCTCTCACTTTGAGCCAACGTCGTCACGCCTGCAGTCGACACGAGTACGCCAACTGCTGTCTCAAGAAGGATTCGAGTGATGAGGAGACGGGATCAATTCCGTAGGCAGCGGAATTGAACGCAAGTCACACGGCTGGATGTACCGAGAGCGGCAGGACGAAGTCCACATGGGGATTGCGGCGCAGCGTAGGCGAGTGCCGTGCTGTGCTGACGAGAACGATGGACGGTCCATCCCACCACGACAAGTAGGACAGCCACAAGCTGGCAGAGAGCCGATCCAAGTCCGCTCATGCAGGGTGTTACTGCTGTGACAAGGGCTGCGGGGATGGTGAAGCGTGAAGCGACCGGGAATGGGTGGGAGGCGGACGCGTGTGTGATCAGGCTGGCTTGCAGGGATGGAGGCGCAGTGTGCACGTCCTGGGCGCAATGCACACAAGACGTCTCATGTGGAAGGGGCGAATTTGCCGGTACAGAGAGAACACCTCGCAAGTGGTTGGTCAGGCTGGCAATGCCGGGGTGGTGTGCCGCGAGGAGACATGTCAGCACGGAGAGAGAGAGTGATACCGCGAGGATCAATGA
>DAOTWO010000216.1:0-8324 GCA_034435855.1 Thermomicrobium sp.
CTGGTTTTGGCTCCGAGCACGACAGCACTCCTCGTACCTCGCCTCGAACAAGAACATGCTGAAGAGTTCGCCTTGGTTGAACGAATCCGGAGCTATCCGGAGTATCCGGCTCTGCAGGATTTCCTCGAGTTCTCGTGAACTCCTTCTCTGATCCCGCGGCGCAGATCAGGGTCGAATCGGTGCACGATGCTACTTTTGACTAGTAGCATGAACTTCCATGCGTGGCAAGCCCCAGCGGGCTCGACCCCTCTTGACAGCACCCGTGCAGGTGAGTAGGCTGTGCTCAGCTGCTCTGACCACCTAACCGGGGAAGGGAAACAATGCGGATTAGTGAGGTCGAGTTCTACGGGTTACGGAGTCCGCTACCGAGCCCTGCCCGGTTCTCTTGGGGCGAGGCACGAGAGCGCAACGTGGGGTTGGTACGGGTGGTCACTGATGACGGTCTTGAGGGGTGGGGAGAAACAAGTGTCACCTTCCCCCTTTGGAGCCTCGAGGAGCGTGCCCTCACAGTGCGTCAGGGGCTCCGGCCATTAGCCCTCGGGCTCGAGTGCGAGGAGCCAACGGCTGTGGTGGAAGCGCTTGCACGTCGTCTGGCACCTCTTGGCCATTTGTGGTCGATGGTTGCGATCCGCTCAGCGTTGGCAGCGTTTGAAATGGCGCTCTGGGACATCGTGGGGCAGCGCGTTGGACAGCCACTCTGGGCGTTGTGGGGTGGCACCTGGCAGCGTATACCCCTCTATGCGGTGGGGTTTAGTGGAGATGCCCTCGCTATTGCTCAGCAGGCTGCCTCGGCGGTTGAGCAAGGTTTCGGGGCTGTCAAGGTGCGGGTTGGTTTCGACGACGATGCTGACGAGCGGTTGGTCCGTGAAGTGCGTGCAGCGATTGGCGAAGACACCACGCTGCTGGTTGATGCCAACATGGCTTATGACCGGCCGCGAGCGCGCCGGATGGCCGAGCGGCTTGCCCCGTATCGTCTTGGTTGGTTGGAGGAGCCGCTCGTCCGCACTGATGTCCTCGGGCTTGCCGAGCTGCGGCGGCTTGGGATCGTTCCCTTGGCTGCGGGGGAGAACGCGTATACCGTGGAGGATGGACTGGCGCTTCTTGAAGCTGGAGCTGTTGATGTTCTCATGCCGGACATTGCTCGCATTGGAGGATTTCAAGCAGCACGCACCGTGGTTCAGTCTGCACGCGCACAGGGGATACCATACAGCCCGCATCAGTTCGGCTCTGCGGTTGGCTTTGCTGCCGCCTTGCATCTCTGTGCGGCTGAACCCGGGGTCCTCTCGTTGTTAGTCGATGTGTCGCCGTGGGAACTACGGACCGCAGTAGTCGAGTCTGACCCTCTACTCGAGAGTGGATGGGGGTTACCGCCCCGCCTCCCCGGTCTCGGAGTGCAGGTTCGCGCGGAGGCTCTCGCTCGTTTTCGCGTTGTGTGAGTGAGCGGTCGGTGTGTGAGATGGTCGCACAAGGAGGAGGTGTGCGATGCGCCGATTCCCCGATCAGCCGCGTTGGACTCGCCGGGAGTTGTTGCGCCGACTTGTTGTCGCTGGCACAGCAGGGTCTGTGCTGTTGGCCAGCTGCGGTGGACAGCAGGCGACGCCGACTCCGCAGCCAGCCGCACCAGCGACGCCGATGACTGGCATGACGCCCATGGCGGCAGCGACGCCTGCAGCCATGGCAACTCCCACGGCGCCAGCAGTGAGGCGGTTTGAGGGACAAACGCTGAACTTCATGATTATCCAGCCACATGTGGAGACTGGGCGGATCTTGGCCGAGGAATTTCAGAAGGAGTATGGGGTCACCGTGAACGTGACAGCGGTACCCTATGACCAGGTTCAGGCCAAGGCGACGCTTGATGTGCAGTCGGGCGCCAATCAATTTGATGTCTTTGATTACTGGTATATCACGGTCGGCGCCCTGGCTCGGGATGGGATCCTGGTTGATGTCACTGACTGGATCGAGCGTGACAAGGCCGAAATCGAGCCGCAGGACTTTATCCCAACTATCTATGACGTCTACACCAGCTATAACGGGCGGCGCTATGGTCTGCCCTATGATGGGGATACGCATGTCCTGTTCTACAATGCAGAGCTGTTCCAGAAGTACGGTCTCAGTGCACCGAAGACGTGGGATGACTATCTGGCGGCGGCAAAGACGATTACGGAGGCTGAGAAGACCAACGGCATCTATGGCTGTGCCATCATGGGAGCCAAGGTGCCGATCATTATCTGCTCGACCTTCTCCAACCGCTTGGGTGGTTTCGGCGGACGCTATCTGGATGAGAGTGGGAAGCCACTCCTAACATCGGAGGAGGCATTGGCCGCCGCCGAGGCCTTGTTGGCGCAAGCTCCCTATGCACTACCCACTCCCTTGGAGACGGCGTTTGAGCAGGCCCTGCCAGCGTTCCTCTCTGGTCAAGCAGCGATGATGGAGTTCTGGACCGACCTTGGTGTGTACTCGGAAGATCCAAACCAGTCGAAGGTGATCGGCAAGTGGGACGTCGTGCAGATGCCAGTGGGCGGAAATAACACCCGACCTAATCCCTCGCTCAATGCGGGCTTCGGATTTGGTATTTCCAGCGGATCAAAGAAGAAGGATCTTGCCTGGGAGTTCATTAAATTTGCGACGAGCAAGCAAATGCATCTCAAGTTGCTGACGACCACAGGGAGTGGGATTGATCCGACGCGGCAGTCAGCCCTGAACTCGAATGAATATAAGACGTTCGCGCCAAAGGTGCAGCCGGCGGCGGCAGCAGCGCTGTCTGGGGCATTTGCCTGGCCGACCATCCCGGAAGCCCCAGATCTCATGACTGCGTTGGCGGATGAGTTGGCCCTGATGCTGCAGGGGGCAAAGTCGCCGAAACAAGCGCTGAGTGACGCGCAGGCAGCATGGGAGCGGATCCTGAAGGGTTGAGACTGTGCACGAGACGTGGGTAAAGCGGCGTCGCCGGATCGGGTGGTTGCTCGCTGGTCCGGGTATTGTTGGGACTGTCGTCATCGCCCTCTACCCGCTGGTCGTCTTGGTTGTTCTGAGTCTGAGTCAATCGTCTCTCGGTCAGCCGCTGCGGGGTTGGGTCGGGCTAGACAATTTCGGACGCGCCTTGGCTGATCATGTGTTCCGGGCCGCTTTGGTCAAGACGGTCATCTATGCCCTCGTAGTGACGAGCCTGCAACTCATTCTCGGGGTGGCGGTCGCGCTCTTGCTACAACAGGTCACCCGAGGGGGTGCACTGTTACGGACGCTTCTCTTGTTACCTGTCATGACTCCACCGGTGATGCTTGCAGTGGCATGGCGACTCGTCCTTGCCCCAAGCGGGGGTTTGCTCAACAGAATGTTGCAGGGACTTGGGCTCATTGAGGCACCAGTTACCTTTCTTGGTTCACCTCGCCTGGCCTTCCCCGCAATCGCGATTGCCGACGTCTGGCAGTGGATGCCTTTTGTTGCGCTTCTGACGTTTGCCGGATTGCAGCTGTTGCCTCGAGAGGTTTTCGAGGCGGCCTCGTTGGATGGCGCCGGGGTCTTCCAACGGTTCTGGCACTGTACGCTCCCGCTGCTTGCACCTCTGCTTGCCTCGCTGTTCCTTCTCCGCTTCATCATGGCCACCAAACTGTTTGACCTCGTCTACGTCTTGACTGCCGGGGGTCCTGGCTTTACGACGACTGTTGGCTCGTTCTACATCTACCGGGTTGCGTTTCAGCAGTTCAATATTGGGTACGCGGCAGCACTGACAATCCTGTTCGGGCTCGTCGTTGGGCTCACGACGCTCCCGGTCAGTCGGCTGCGCCAAGTTGTGCAGCGCTTAGAGGGATAGGACGATGGAGCAACGCTCGATCATCCTTGTGGAACGCTCCTTGATCATGCGGACTCGGCAAGGTCAGTTGGGGCGGCGCATCGGATTGCTGGTGGCAGTGCTACTACTCGTGGTGTTCTTGGCAGCCCCGATCGCGTATCTTGGTATTCTCTCTGTCACGAGCCAGGGGCAGATGCTGAGTGGTCAGTTGTGGCCCGAGAATCCCTACTGGGACAACTGGCCGATCGCCTTCCGAACAGTTCCCTTGGTGCAATTCCTTCGGAATTCAATCGTGGCCGCGGTACTGAGCGCGATTATGACCTTGGCGCTGAGTTTCCCGCTAGCCTATGCGGTGGTGCGATTGCGAATTGGAGGACGCTTCCTTCCGTCGCTTGTGCTTGCTTCCTATGCAGCCCCTCCGATTGTCGCGGCAATCCCTCTCTTTTTCGTGTTGCGGGCACTCGGCCTGATTGATCAACTGTTGGGGTTGGTGCTGGTTTACGGCATGGCGAACGTTCCGGTCGCTTTCTACCTCTTGGACAACTTCCTCATGCGGCTTCCAGAGGAGATCGAAGAGGCAGCGTGGTTGGACGGTGCGGGAACTATCCGGACAATGGTAACGATCGTCCTACCGCTGATGGCGCCTGGTGTCATTGCAACCGGGATCATTTGCGGAATTCTCGCATATAACGAATTTCTGTTTGCCCTTCTCTTTACCTATAGTCCAGCGTCGCAAACCTTGCCGGTTGGATTATCTCTGTACCAAGGGGAGCGACTTGTCCAGTATGGGCAGATGGCTGTGGCTTCGTTGGTAGGCATTCTTCCAGTGTATTTGCTCGGTGGTCTTTTGCAGCGATGGCTCATCGGGGGATTGACGGGAGGGATCAAGTGAGCCAGCCGCGCTTTCGGATGGTGCAGCGGGAGGCCCTCTGGAGTGAAGCGGCAGATCAGATCCGGTCGCTGATTGAGCAGGGGGTACTGCCACCAGGCACTCGTCTTCCCGGAGAACGGGAGTTGAGTCGGCAGCTGGGGATCAGTCGTCTGTCATTACGAGAGGCAATTCGGTCGCTGCAATATGCCGGCTATCTACAGGTCATTCCTGGTCGAGGAACCTTTGTACGGGATACTCGCGAGTGGGGCGCTTCCTCACTTGAGCAGTGGTTACGGCAGCACGACGATCTGATGAACAAGATCTTTGAGTTCCGAGAATTATTCGAGCCGGGGGTCGCCGCCCTGGCCGCGGAGCGGGCGACCCCGGCACAGCTGGTGGCGCTGCAGAGGACGATCCAGGCCATGCGGGAGGCTGCCGCAGCTGGTGATTTGGATGCGGCGATTGCCGCCGATGCCGAGTTCCATTATCAACTTGTGGCCTTGACTCATAATGATCTCATTATCCGCTTCTTGGCTCAGCTCCTCCGCTCGGTTGGCGACGAACGCCGTGCGAGCCTCAACATCCCGGGGCAGGTGGAGCGGGCGATTGCTGGGCATGAGGCGATTTATGAGGCAATTGCGCAGCGCGACCCGGAGCGTGCCAGTGCACTCATGCGGCAGCATCTACGCGATGCGCGCCGTTACATACACGCGTGGTTGCAGGGTGCCTTGGACCCAGTGACCGGGCACCTGCGGGACTGGGCGAACGGGCAGACTGACAAGGGAGGTGAGCGGTGAGCCAGCCCAAAGTGGTGATTTATCCTGAGGAAGTGCTGGAAGGCGCGCCGATGCAGCGTGCTGATCGAGCGGTGCGCGATCTCAAACTGATCTATCCGGAGACCGGCTTTGATGCGATGACCCTCTGCCTCGGGGTGGTTGAGATCGATCCTGGGCACCATAGCCCGTTGCATCGCCATCGCTGCGAAGAGGTCTACTATGTCGTGCAAGGTACTGGTGAGATCGAGGTCGAGGGGGAGCGTTATCCCTTGCGTCCGGGATGTGCTGTCTTAAACCGCCCCAATGTTGCCCATCGTGTCTATAACACGGGTGAGGAACCTCTCCGACTCGTGGTTGTTGGCGGCATCATGCTCGTCCCATTGTGGCCACAGTGGCCAACAGCATCTCCCTACGAGATCCTTGAGCAGTCCTAAGCACCACCGGGAGGAGCGCGACGATGAGGCAGTCAGGACTGGATCCGCTGCTTCTAGCGACGGAGTTGGCGGCACTCATCGACACACTGATACCTGGTGATACTCTCTTCCCCTCAGCGAGTCGCGCAGGAGCTGTCGGTTTGGTGTTTGACCGTCTGCGGACGCTCGAGGGTGAGACGTTTGTCGATGCGTTGCTGCAGCAGTGCCATGAGTGGAGTGGTGGGCGAGCACTCACAGAGTTGAGCGCAGCCGAGCGAGTTGAGCTCGTCGCGCGCTTGGAGCGGGAGCGCCCAGAGTGGTTCCAACAGCTCCGCTTTGTAACGTATCTCAGTTACTATCAGTTGCCCCCAGTTGTTCGTGCGGTGCGCACACTGGGATTTGATTACAACGAAGCCCCCCAGCCGAGCGGCTACGTGATGGAACCCTTTGATCCACAGCAGGATTTGCCCACCTCACCGCGTGGTGCTTACGTTCCGACAGAGGCAGTGGAGCGGGTCTCCCTCGAGGGGCTGGGTGACCTGACTCGAAGCATTGGCGAGGAGGGGAGCGCATGAGCGAACCGATTCCTGTTCGGCTGCCCGATCGAGCGGACGTTCTCATCATTGGGGCAGGTGTCGGTGGTGCGATCAGTGCCATGGTTCTGGCTGAAGCTGGCCTGAAGGTAGTCTGTCTGGAGCAAGGAGGGTGGATCCGCCCCCAAGACCACCCACATGCTTCACCGGACTGGGAGTGGCAGCGCCTGACACGCTGGAATACTGCACCGAATATCCGTCGGTGGCCAGTGGACTATCCGGTGGACACCGACTCAGAACGGACACTCATGTGGAACGCTGTCGGAGGTTCCTCGGTCATCTACACGGCAACCTGGCCGCGATTCCGTCCCAGTGACTTTCGCAAAGGTGTTGAGCACGGGCTCGCGCCGGACTGGCCGATCACCTACGAAGACCTCGCGCCATATTACGACGCTGTTGACAAAATGGTGGGTGTCAGTGGATGGCTCGGAGATCCGGCTATCCCCCCGCGTGGACCGTTCACCTGCCGCCCGTTGCCACCGGGTCCGTTGGGCCGTGTGGTCGCACGCGGCTTTGACAAGTTGGGGTGGCACTGGTGGCCAATGCCGTGTGCGATCATCTCCGAGGACTTTGACGGGCGCCCGGCGTGCAACAATTGCGGAAACTGTCAATCCGGTTGTTGGCGTGGCTCGCTCAATGATGTCTCGCTGACGATTTGGCCACGGGCACTCCGTGCCGGGGCAGTCTTGCGGCCCTACAGCCGAGTGCTCGAGCTCGAACTTGATGAGCGTGGCCGAGTCCGTGGCGCAGTGTATGTTGATCTCATGACCGGACTGCGTTTCCGCCAGGAGGCAGATGTGGTGATCCTGGCCTGCAACGGGGTGGGGACGCCTCGTCTGTTACTCGCCTCGGCGAATGGTCGTTTCCCGAATGGGCTCGCGAACTCCAGTGACCAGGTTGGGCGGAACTTAATGCACCATGTCCTGGCCATTGTGGAAATTTGGGTGGATGAGGTGCTCGACTCCCACAAGGGGATCGTCTCTGCTGCGCTCATCTGTGAGGAGTTCGCTGAGACTGACGTGCGCCGCGGCTTTGTCAACGGTTTAACTATCCACATCGCGCGGCTGAACGGCGCAGGGTATCAGGCACTTGGGTCCCACAGTGGAAACGTCGCTCCCTGGGGTGAGGAGCACCACGCCTGGTTCCGCCGGCACTTCGGCCACGGCTTCTGTGCGCTCATCGTTGGAGACGATTTGCCGCGTCCGGTCAATCGCGTCACGTTGTCGCCGTCCGAGACCGACTCGACTGGTCTTCCTGCTCCGCGGATTGAGTATCGGCTTTGCGAGAACGATCAGCGTTTGATCCGTTTTGGGATCGAGCGTGCCCTCGACCTTGCTCGAGCCATGGACGCCTTCGATGTCAAGGTCAATGACTTTGTGGTGCCCGGGAAGGGCTACAACCCGCCGGCCTGGCATCTTTTGGGTACATGCCGTATGGGCAGCAGCCCGGACGACTCGGTGGTCACGAAGTGGCACCAGACCTGGGACATCCCCAATCTGTACATCATCGATGGAAGTGTGTTGGCCACTGGTGGCGCAGTGAATCCCACAAGTACGATTTCAGCGCTGGCGCTGCGGGCTGCCACGCATCTGCGAGACCGCTTCGCTGAGGCGCGAGTAGCCACCGGCCCGCTTGACCTTGACCTTGCGGGTTGAATACTGGAGCTTCCGTGGCCGCCGGGGCCCTCGACATGGGGCCCCGTTGCTGCTTCAATTGACTGTGCATCCGCCAGTGATCGCTGACAATCGCGGAACGCTGAAAAGGAGCGTGATCCATGGTCAGTGCGCGAGCAGCGGTGGTCGAGCGACCGCACGGGCCGTTCGTCATTGAGGAGGTCGAGCTGGAGGAGCCGCGCGAAGACGAAGTGCTCGTCCGGATTCT
>DAOTWO010000217.1:0-2676 GCA_034435855.1 Thermomicrobium sp.
GCTGACTGGATGGTACGTGGAAGAGCTGTGAAAGGAGCACAGGAATGTCGTCACCGCGGGACCTTCCTATCGTTGTGATCGGTGCCGGGCCGATCGGGCTTGTCGCGGCTGCACATTTGTCACAGCGGGGCCTGCCGTTCTTGGTACTGGAGGCTGGTCCCACCGTCGGCACAGTGGTCCGGCGCTGGGCGCATGTCCGGATGTTCTCGCCCTGGCGGTTCAACCTCGATCCGCTTGCGGCACAACTTCTCGCCGCCAAGGGCTGGCGTGCCCCTGCGTCAGAGGCTTACCCGACCGGCGGCGAGCTCGTCGCACGCTGGCTCGAACCACTCGCTGCCCACTCAGCAATCCATCCCTTCCTCCGTGTGCAGCATCGTGTCATCGCTGTCGCCCGACTTGGCCGCGATAAGCTGGCTGGGTATGATCGGATCGGGCGTCCATTCGTGGTCCGCGTAGCGACGCCGAACGGTGAGGAGGAAATCCTCGCCCGCGCAGTGATTGATGCCTCTGGCGCTGTTCCGAACCCGCTTGGTGCGTGTGGTCTCCCTGCACTCGGCGAAGCGGTTCTGGCCGATTGTATTGCCTACGGTATGCCAGACGTGCTCGGCCGCGACTGGGCAGCCTACGCTGGAAGGCGGACGCTCGTGGTTGGGGCTGGGCATTCCGCTTTTGGTGTCCTTCTTGACCTCGTCGAGTTGGCGGCGCAGGAGCCTGATACCCGGATCCATTGGGCGATTCGGCGTCGCTCGCTCACGGGGAGACTCGGCAGTCCGAGCGATGAACTTCCCGAGCGTGGCCGGCTTGGTCTCCGTGTCGCGGAGGCTGTGGCTCAAGGCCATGTGACCCTGCATACCGGAGTTCTGGTGGATCGGGTCGAACAGAGTTCGCAGGGCATCGTGATACACAGCGGCGGGCGGACCCTCCCCCCAGTCGATCGGATTGTCTGTGCGACCGGGTATCGGCCAGACCTCACGCCGCTCCGTGAGCTTCGGCTGTCGCTCGATCCAGCCGTTGAGGCGCCGGTAGCCCTCGCGCCCCTGATCGATCCGAATGTCCACAGTTGTGGGACTGTCCCCCCACACGGAGTCCGGGAGCTTGCGCACCCTCAAGAACCGGATTTCTTTCTTGTAGGCCTGAAAAGCTATGGGCGCGCGCCAACGTTTTTGCTTCGGACGGGTTACGAGCAGGTCCGTTCGGTGGTCGCAGCGCTGGCTGGCGATTGGGAGGCTGCGCATCGCGTCCAACTTGAACTCCCGGCGACCGGTGTCTGCAACGGTGAAGATGCCGCGGCATGCTGCGAGCCTCGAGCAGTGAAACAACACACCGGAACGATAACGCTTGGATTGGATCCGGTGCATCACGCGGATACTCTCCCTCTTGCGCTGGAACACAGCAGGAGAGAAGGAGCTCCTTCGACGAGTTCCCGCGTGTCCCGACCCGGATCCTGCTGTGGTTCTCCCTGATGCCAAGTTGTGGGAACTCGCTCGAAGACGGTTCCTCTCCGTGGGGAACAGTGGCTGCGTGGTCTGGAACAGCTGGTGGTATACGGTGCGACTGCACTTCTCACACGGGCTCACTGGCCATACGGCGGCCTTCCTCGTGGAGGAGCCAGCGGGCGAGGAGGACCAGGATGATCACGACGTAGAGTGTGCCGCCGCCGATCCACATGAGAAGGCCAGCGACCTGCTGGTCGACCATTGGCGTGAAGCCCCAAGGCATTGCTGCGTAGCGATACGGGGAGTAGATCACATCGTCAGCAAGAGTGATGATGGCACCGAGCACCGTGCTGACGACCGCCGTGATGAAAACCATCAAACTGGCCCAGAGTCCGTTCACCCGATGGTGTCGCGGAACCGGATCAATAATTGGCCACCAGAACAAGAGTGCAGTACCGAAGAAACTCAAGTGCTGGAGGTCATGTATTGGCTGACGGAGGACAGCCTGTTCGTAGAGCACCGGGAAGTGCCAGACGACGAGCGCGATGCTTGCCAGGGCTGTTGCGACAAGTGGAGCTGTCAAGATGCTCAAGATGCGGCGTGACCAGACCGGTCGGAGCAAAAGACGTGTCACGGTGCCTGCACGGTGTGGTGGCAACGCGCGGAGGATGACCTGCACCGGGCGCCCCAGGAGCAGTAAGGGGGCTGTGATCTGGATGAGGACGAGGTGCTGGGCCATGTGCATCGTGAGGAGTTCATCGTTCCAGGTATCGAGTGGACCGGCCAGGGCAATGAGCGCCGTGAACATACCGACATAGAACGCTGCCGGCCAGCTCGTGGGGACTGACCGACCGATCTGGCGCAACCGCCAAAGGGCGAGGCTATAGAGAAGGGTGGGCAAAATGACGAGGGCGAGCGCTGGTGGATAGAGGGTAATACCCAACACACTTGGGCAGGTTGGACAGCTATGGAGTACTGGTATGAGCATTGCGCCACCTCGTGCGCCGTCCCGTTTAACTCGGCATAAGGGTACCACTCGGCCGAGTCCATATCTGTCCCATCGGAGCTGTCAACGTGTTGCCCTGTTTGTCTGTGGCGCGGTCGTGTGTTCGTGATATCGCGCTAAGGAACCCCCCTTGTGACGAGGAAAGGAGCAGAAATTTCACCCTCCCAGCTGGTAGAGCATTGCTCCGGGGTCGGGCAGATGATAGAGGAGGCATCCGTGGTGTTGCGGCACACC
>DAOTWO010000218.1:0-4756 GCA_034435855.1 Thermomicrobium sp.
GTACTACACCATCTCCAGTTCTGGATCAATCACGGTTTTGCAAGGCTGGGGCTTTGGCAGTGTGACCGGTCAAAGTTGGCAGGCAAGCAATTTCCCCAGTTTCGTTCAGGTCTCGTTTTCACTTGTCTATCCAACAAACCAGTCAATTAATCAGTATGGGTTTCTGGATGTGGACATAGGAGACAGTACTGAGGTGCAGTCTGTCACGCTGACTCTCTGTGTCCCGGTACCGACTCCAACACCGACAAAGTCTCCGGTGCCAACGGCTGGTATCACGACACCACATGGTCCGACAACATTGCTCGATAGTGAAACGAGTGGAACTCCAACGCCAACGAGTGTTTTTATCCCGACGGTGGTCGTGCAGTGGACACCAAAACCGCTACCCACACCAACACCGACACCAAAGAAGAGCCCTGGTGGGTCAGCGGTGACCGTGGTCCCGCTGCCAACTTCGACACCGACTCCCTTGCCAACGGCAACGGCCACGCCGGCCCCGAGCCCCACACCGACCGCGACACCAGTGCCACCTCCCTCACCGACGCCACAGCCGACGCCCACTCCAACTGCGACACTGGTGCCAACTGCCACGCCGACACCTCAGCCGACGCCCACACCGAGTGGCGTTTGTGATCTTGTTGTCGATAAGGTGATGCAGCCGACGAGCCAGTCTGGGGTCTATACCGTCACCCTCTTCGTCTCGAATCAGGGGAGCGGTCCATGCCCTGCGGGGGTGCAGGTCACGGACTTTGTGAGCCAAGGGGCGATGACGTTCAGTGGGCCGTTGAGTGTTACGCCGCCCGGTGGTTGGAGCTGCACCATCTCTGGTTCAGGAGGAACCTGCACGTCAACGAGCATACTGGCGCCAGGATCGGCTGTGCAGTTCAGCTTCACGGCAACAGTCACGCAGAAGCCAGCGACCAACTGCGTGCGGGCGTTTCTCCCCGGCGTGCAAGATCCAACGCCAGGGAACAATCTCTTTTGCGTGACGGTGCAGTGAAGCTGGATGCCTGCATTTTGAGATATCCCCAGAGGGTTGGTACGGTTGGGTGCTGTGGAGCTCGTCTTCTTGCGACCGTCGCAAGGCGACACAGTATCATTGCCAAGATGATGTGGGTGGAGGTGTGCGTTCCGGAAGCAATCTGAGTACGGGAATCAGGTGACAAGCTGGGCTCGGATGAACGCGGGAGTGCGTTTCCTCACTGTCATGCTGCTGACCTTCGTGCTGGCGGCGTGTGAGGGGAGACTGGTCGCCCGCGGGACACTGCCCGCAGCGACCGAACGGGTGTCGACGCCGGTTGGCACGGCGGAATCCCAGAGCCCAGCGCAACCTTCAAGCCGTCCAACACAACTCCTAGGTCCGACGGCTGTGCCGACGTCCACACCGGAGCTCACTCTCATGGTGCCGACGGTGACGCCGGCCATCACTCCGATCGCGACGGCCGAACAGCCACCGACACCGACCCCATCCCCTGGAATCCCACCGCGAGGACAGCCCACGGCAACACCAACCGAGCTACCAACTCCACCAGTGACGCCCGCAGAGTTCTGTGACCTTGCTCTGGAGAAGTCGTTGTCCCAACAGGTTGGCACGACGAATGTCGTGGTGACCCTGACAGTGCGGAATCAGGGGAGCGGGAGCTGCTCTCCTGGAGTAGTCGTCAGCGATCCTTTGCCTGCTGGCATGCGGCAGCTGACCGAAGTACAGGTGGCGGAAGCGGGTGGGCAGGGCCGGTGGCACTGCGTGGGGACAACGTGCACCGCCGGGGAGAGTCTAGCACCTGGTTATGCGGCCAATCTCGTTTTCTCGGCAGCGGTCGAACCGGGCGTGACGCTTGAGAATTGCGCCCGCGTTACTGTGAGTGGGGATACTGCCCCCGCGAACGATGCGCGGTGTGTGTCTTTCAGTGCTCTGCTACCCACTCCGACAGCCACGCTCACGCCAGTCACTTGTCTATTTGGCTTCGAGAAGGCGATTCAGCTTGGTGAGGAATTGAGCATCACGCCAGGATGGAGAGCGACACTCCGCATCCGAGTGCAGAATGCCGGTCCCGAGGCCTGTGTGTCGCGCTGGTCGGCCGTGGTAGTGAGTGACCTTTTGCCATCGGGGATGCGATTGCAGGCACCGCCGGTGGCGAACGATCCGCGGTGGGAGTGTGGATGGAGCTCAGATGCGCTGCAGTGCGAAGGTCCACCCCCAGAAGTCGGTAGGGTGGTGACAATTCAAGCCGAGCTCGCTGTGGTGCGGGAAGCAGCGACTGCGCAGAACTGTGCCACGCTTGAACCGGCGGGCGCGACAGCCTGTGCTGCGCCGTCAGCACGGTGAGGCAGAGGGCACCCTCGCTGACGGAGGATCCTCTTCCAAGGTGAAGGGTAGAATGGCTCACTTGGAGACTTTGAAGGGGGGTACAGTGGGACATCAGATTCGCATCGAGTACTGCACGAGTTGAGGATATCGTGGACGTGCCACCCGTGTGGTGGAACTTCTGCTGGATCGATACGAACTCCAGTTCGCCGAGATTATGCTGCTTCCCTCGTCGGGCGGCCGGTTCGAGGTCTGGGTGGATGGCGAGTTGGTCTTCTCCAAACTGGCGGAGAAGCGCTTCCCGGAAGACGCTGAACTCCTCGACCTTGTCGGAGCGCGGCTCGGCATCGGGTGAGTTCCAACGGCTCGGAGCGGCCGCACGGTGCTGGGAAGAGAGGCGCGGGAGGTGAGCGATGAGCCGACGGATGTCGTCGCTCGTCATCGCGCGTGTCCACGAATTGGCGCTGAAGGGGCAGAACCGTCCTTTCTTTAAGCGTGCACTGTACGAGAATCTTCGCTATGCGCTGCGCGATCTTCCCGTCTCGCGCCTCCAAGAGCGTGCACTGCGTTACATCATTCGACTTGAGGACTCCTCGGTTTGGCCGGAGGTTGCAGAACGGCTACGCTGGGTCTTTGGCGTGGCGAACTTCTCGCTTGGCCTTGAGACGGCGCTGACCGTCGAGGCAATGCAGCACGGATTGGCCGAGCTCTTGGAGCGCCAGGGACCACCGCCGGGAAGCTTCCGCATTCGGGTCAAGCGGACAAACAAGGCATTTCCCCTCACCTCGCCAGAGTTGGAGCGGGAACTCGGGCGCTTTGTCCAGAGGCGGACTGGGGCCCCGGTCAATCTCACACGTCCGGACGTCACCTACCAGGTTGAGGTGCTTTACGATCGAGCACTGGTGAGCGCTGAATCGTTGCCGGGGCCCGGCGGGCTTCCGATTGGGGTGAGCGGGCGCGTCGTTGCGCTCCTGTCAGGAGGGTACGACTCGCCAGTCGCAGCTTACCGGCTGATGAAGCGCGGGTGCTTTGTGACCTTCGTCCACTTCCATGCTTATCCGTATGTACGACCGATTTCAATTGAGAAGGTCGTCGAGCTCGCGCGACATCTCTCGCGCTATCAGCCACCCTACAACCGCCTGGTGATCGTGCCGATCGGCGACGCGCAGCGAGAGATCGCGTTGGCTGCTGAGCCGTCGTTGCGAGTTGTCCTTTATCGGCGGCTCATGCTGCGCATCGCGACGGAGATTGCCCGAGAGGAAGGCGCGGGGGCGATCGTGACGGGTGAGAGTCTCGGCCAAGTCGCCTCGCAGACGTTGGAAAATATGCGGGCGATTGGTGTCGTGACCGATCTTCCGGTTCTCCGACCGCTCATTGGAGACAATAAGGACGAGATCATCGCCGAGGCGGTACGGATTGGGACAGAGCGCATCTCCCGTATCCCCGACGACGACTGCTGCACGGTCTTCGTCCCGCTCCATCCGGCGACCCGTGTGACGGTTGAGCAGGCGGAAGCGGCTGAACGTGCCTACGACGTCGCCGCACTCGTCGAGCAGTGCCTGGCACGGCGGACCGTCTACGAAGGCGATCCGTTCCGCTGGGACCCGTTGGCGGCGCTGGCGGCGGCCACAGCCTGACGCCGTGCCTCGCGATAGCGGCGGACGGGCAACGTGATGCTGAGCAGGACGATAAATCCGCTAACCAGCTCGAGCCCTAGCCAATCGACGAAAGTTGCACTACTCATGATCTGGAATGTGTCCCAAAGGGTGTGCAAGGCCACGGCGAGGAGGAATGCACCAAGCGTCGCCCGGGTCAGTCCGGCATGGCCGTGACGAGCGCGCTCCCGCCAGAGGGTGGAGGCCACGAGTGCAGTCCAGGCTGCATGACCTGCCGGAGAGAGAAGGCCACGAAGGAGTAGGACAAACTCAGCCAAGCCTATGTTTCCACGTGAGGCGAGAAGTGCCGTAAAGCCGTATCCGAGTGTCTCCAGTGAGGCGAATCCCATTCCGCTTGCCAGTCCAAACAAGAGTCCAGCCATCTCCGACCGGTATCGCCAGCTGAGGAAAAAGACAATGGGCACGAGCAGCTTGGCCGACTCCTCAATGAAGCCGACGGCGAGGAGCGGGAGAACGCCGAGTGCCCGATACGCATCGTATTCCAGCGTGCCGGCGACGATGACGCCGAGCGCACCACCCCAGAGGAAATTCCAGACGACGGCACTCGCGGGAATCGGCTCGGGGAGCGGGTGCTCATAGACCCAGAGAACCAGGACAACCGGCACGAGGAAGGCCCCGAGAACGAGCAGCGTGGGGACAAAATTCGGATTTTGAGTCGCTTGCAGAACGCGATTCAGGGCATAGAAGTAGAGGACAAAACCGCTCACGAGGATCTGGAACCACGCTCGACGGAGAAGACCGGTAACCCCCTGCATCGCATTCCCCCGCCCCCTCC
>DAOTWO010000219.1:0-10827 GCA_034435855.1 Thermomicrobium sp.
TTCGCTGGATGCGAGCCAAGCGCACTCTACTGGAGCGAAGACGGTGGGCGACATTGGCATGAGGCGAGCGCGCTGCGGCAACTCCCCAGCGCACCGACCTGGTCGTTCCCACCACGCCCCTGGACCTCACACGTCCGCGCGATCGCCCTTTCTCCACACGATCCTGGTTTGGTTCTGGTCGGGATCGAGCTCGGTGGCATCCTGCGCAGTACCGATGGCGGCATGACGTGGGCTGACCAGCGTCCAGGCTGTTACCTCGACTGCCATGCACTTCTCCTCCATCCCGCCATGCCGGAACTTGTCTTCGAGGCAGCCGGCGGTGGCGTGGCACGGAGCGAGGATGCCGGAGACACCTGGCATACGGTGGACGAGGGGCTCGATTGCCGCTACGTCTGGGCAGTGGCAAGTCCGCCGGACGATCCAACGACTTGGTTCGTCTCCGCCGCACCAGGACCGCGAGAAGCGCATGGTCCTGGACCTCACCGAGGAGCGATGCCCAACCGTGGTGGGGCTGCGCAGGCACGGATCTACCGGCGCCAGGGGACGAACCCATGGGAACCGATCGCAGGATATCCCGACCCGCTCCCTTCCATGCCCTATGCCCTCGTCGTTCCGATGAGCGAACCGCAGGTCGTGTATGCCGGTTTCCGCAATGGTAGCCTTTGGCGCGGCATTGAACTTGGTCACACCTGGCAAGAACTACCGGTGCGTGTGGACTCTATCCTCACTCTTGTCGCTCCTCCCGCGTGAGGGGACGAGAAGCCGGGTCGGAAAAGGTCAAGCACCGCCTTGCAGTCCGGCCTGCTGACCATCCTGCACCCGTCTGCTACTCTTGCACGGTCGTCACCGACAACGTGCGATCAGCGCTTGGGACGCCGCTCAGCCGAATCCCACGTGACAACCTCTTACTGGCTTGGACGGAAACGGCGCACGCACTGTCCTAGCCGTGCCGATGTCATCAACGTTCGTGATTGAGAAGATGTTAGGTCACGGTCTAGTCTGACGCTATGCGTAGACGCGCCCAGCCCAGTCGCCATACCCACGCCAGCACGAGGAGATTGGCCAGGCTCGCTATCCACAGGCCGAGGGCGAAGCGAAGCGGATCGCCAGCACTCATTTGGCCAATTGTCGTGCCGATGATGCTGGCGAGGGCAGTGCTGCCGAAACCGACCAAGCTGCTTGCGAATCCAGCGATGCGCCCAAGCGGCTCCAGCGCTGCGCTGTTCGCATTGGGGAAAATAAGCGCGATCGCGAAGAACATGAGGAGAACCCCTATCCAGAAGACGACGAAGGGCTCTGACAGTGAACTCACCGCGACCAAATAGGTCGTAGCCAAAGCGAGGATGAGAAGCGCCGCTGGCAACACTCGCCGCAAACCGAGCCGAGTGATGAGCATCCCGTTGATGATCGTTCCCACCACTTGTGCCAGCCCGCCACCTGCAAAAGCGATCGCGAAGGCCTCATTCGAAAGACCAAAGTGACCTTTCACAAGCTGCGCTGCGCTTGCGAGATACGCTTGCAACACACCGTAGCTCGCCCCGAGCACCAGCATAAAGGCGAGGCTTGGTTTGACGGCCCAGAACGCTTTTGCCGCTTCCCAGAGATGCGCTGGACTCTGCACCGCCCGCCGTTCTGGCGGTAATGTCTCCGGGACGCGAGCCAGTAACCAGACAAAGACAACGACTGCCAGCCCCGCCATGAAGGCAAAATGGGCACGCCATCCCCAACGGAGGAGTGCGACGCCGATCGATGGGGCGAAGAGTGGCGCTGCCAGCAAGACCATGAAGGCAAAGGAGAGGATCCGCGCCATCGCTTCGCCCCGAAACGAATCTCGTACCAGTGCAGTCCCCGTCGCACGAAGACCAGAAGCAAAGGAACCCTGAACGAAACGTAAAGCGAGCAGAAGACTGAAGCTTGGTGCGAACAGCATAAGAAGCACCGCGATGCCATACCCCGCGGTCGCGACAAGCAAAGGGCGACGCCGGCCGATTTGGTCGCTGAGCGGGCCGAAGATAAGCTGCCCGGCTGCAAAGCCGAGGAAGTACATGTTCACCACCAACTGTGCCCGGGTCTCGCTCAGCTGGAAGGCATCCGCCAACTCCCGCAGAGCAGGGAGCATAATGTCGATCGCGAAGGCGCTCATGGCCATCATCAGGCCTAGCAGCGCAGTCAGCTCCCATGTTGGAAGCGCCCCGGTCTCTACGCGGGCCGGCGTCGGCGCGACCGCCTTCTCGCTATCGCCCACGATCCCCCCTCTCCGATCCGGCCGAGTATACGCTGGTTCACCTCCAACCGGTTCGCCACAGTTTAGTACGTAATATCATCACCGCCGAGAAGAACGGATTGCTGCCCTCCTCCCTGAAACGGAGATCGAAACATCGAGGGATCAGACGCCCCGAAGAGGCGCCTTTTTGCCCCCTGCAGGGTAGTGGACGAACCGCACGTCGCTTGTCCTCGCCAAACGGTACCGCACCACCCCGGGCGCTAGCCTGGGCGCCGGCTGGACCAGTCGAGACCCCACGGGACCTAGCCAACTTGTTTGTCAGGCATGACGAGACGGGAAAAAGGGCCCCGCTGCAGCGGACACTATGTGTCATAGCCACCGTGCCAACTCGTCACGAAAGCCCGAGACCACGGGAACCCCTCTATTCCCGTCCTGTGCTCACACTGGAACACGAAGGGCCCTTCGAGTCTGACACAAGAGTGAGGAGGTGTTGATCATGCGACGCTTCATGAAGGTACTTCTCATCGGAGCCGGTGGGCTTCTTGCAATCTGCATCCTGCTTGCGGTCCTGATCCAAGGCGGGGGCAGTGAGAAGCCCACACCGGCGCAGGTGGCCGGTGCTACGACACCGACGGCAGCACCGGCAGCTGGATCTGCAACGCCGCAACTACACGAGCCGACAGCGACTCCTCCACCACAAGCCGCTCAGGAGCCGACCGCCGCACCACAAGCAACGCCGACGCTACCCTGGGGCACAAGCAAGGAAGATGTCCACGCGACGCTGGTTGAAGGCCAGACAGCTGAACTCATTGATGGGAAGGAGGTGTACCGCCTGACCCTCGAAAAGATCGTCGATGGTGCTACTTCAACAAACTCGTTCCAGCAACCAAAGGAGGGAAACCGGTACCTCTTGTTCTCGATTCTCATCGAGAATGCCGGAACGCGCTCCCATCTCATCTCAGCGAGCAACTTCCAACTCCGCACGGTAGCTGGTTTCGACTATGAACCGGTTTTCGCGCCGGTTGGCTTCACTGAAGGAGACGCCCTCTCCCAGGAAATTGGCCCAGGCGGGAAGGCACGCGGGATCGTTGTCTTCGAGCTCCCCACGGATCAGCAGCCGCTTTTCCTGAAGTTCGACCCGAACCCAATTACCTCGGCCGAACTCTATTTTGATGCGCCGAACGCGCTGGAACTCGTCCAGTCTGGAGCCACAAGCCAACCAGCCGCCGCGGCACCAGAGGGTACTCCAGGCGATCAGGCCGGCAAGAGTTGGGGAACGAGTAAGAACGATCGGCATGTCCCGCTCGTCGCTGGACAGGGCGGCGCGATCGCCGACGGGAAACAGGTCTACCGTATCACACTTTTGGCCATTGTTGATGGTGCTACGTCCAGCAATATGTTCGTTCAGCCAAAGGAGGGACACAAGTTCTGGCTCGTCCAGGTGCAGTTCGAGAACGCGGGAACGAGCTCGACCATCCTCACATCCACAGAGTGGGCACTCCGGACACAAGATGGGTTCGACTACGAGCCAGAGATCATGGCAACGGGCTTCGCAGAGGGAGAAGTTCTGAGTGGTGAGGTGGGGCCTGGGGGCAGAAAGCAAGGAATCGTCGTCTTCCAGATCCCCCAAGATGCCCAGCCACTCTTCCTGAAGTTCGATCCGAACCCGTTTACGAGTGCCGAACTGTACTTCGACGCGCAGTGACGACGTCTGTGGGGTGGGAGTCAACTCCCACCCCTTGAAATGGTGGGAAAAGAGAAAACATCATGCGGATCGCAGCGCTCGTCTTTGGGATTCTCGGCGGTGTCGTCGGGCTCGTCGCAGCTATTTTCGCACTAGGCATTGGGGGCTTTGCTGCGGCATTTGGCGCAGAGGGAGCTGGCACGGTTGTCGGTGGAGGATTGGCAGCTGTCGTGCTTGCTGCGCTCGGCATTGTTGGGGGTGCGCTTGCCCTCGGCCGCCCAGGTGCCAGTGCCGTACTTCAGCTCATCGCCGGCCTGGCCGGTCTATTGGCGGTTGGGCTCTTCTGGATTCCTTCCGCGATCCTCTTTGGGATCGGCGCACTGACTGCTGCACTCGGGAGACGGAGCGGTCGCGCTCGTACTACATGACGCACAACCATCGACAAGGAATCAGAGAATGGAGGAACCACGATGCGACGCCGAAGGAAACGCTCGTATCCCGCTCACCGCGTGTTCGTGACACGGCGTTCTCGTTCCTCGAGCGTACCGGGGGAGCAGCAAAACGAACGCCAGTGCAAGGGCAAGACGAAGGAAAGCTGGTTAGAGGAGGCAGGTAACGAGTGTCCGAACCGGATCATCCGTGAGCGTTGCGACGAACTCCGCGCAGCGGACTAACGTGCTGCCTCCGCCACTCCGGGTTGCACAGCCTCACGCACGCCATACTTCCGCAGGATACCGCGAGCGTGTGCAAGGACCTGCTCACGGAGCGAGTCTGGACGAATCACCGTGACCTCGACGCCATAGTACAGCACCCAGCGAACGAAGTCCGGTGTGATGGGCAGACGGACACGGAAGCGTACGCGTCCATCGGGAAGTTGCTCGACCTGCTGCGTTGGATGCCACTCTTCCTCGGCAACCCACGGTGCTGCCGTCTCCGAGAACTCGAGCTCGACTTCTTCGGCCGGAACGTCACGTGCCTCGAACATCCCCCAACTCGCCGCCAAGAAGTCTTGGAGTGAAAACTCGGGGCGAATCTGAAACGGAACCCGTGTTATCCACAGGTTCTCGATCCGATCGACCTTCAACGTGCGGATCGCACGACGGAGATGACACCACCCAATGACATACCAGGAGCGTCCAAAGGGGACAACACAGTACGGATCGAACCGTCGCTCCACCCGCTCCCCACCACGGGACGCAGTGCGATAGCTGATCTCGACCGTATACTGGAGTGCCATCGCCTCAAAGAGCAGACGCAGACGAGTCGCTCGACGCTCGTCCGTCTTGCTCGGCTGACGCACACGCGCCGTCTTCCCCAGGAGTTCACGCACCCGATCCGGGAGGATCGCGCGCAACCGAGCGAGTGCCGCACTGAGCTCCTGTCCAGAGACCCCAGGAACATAGTGCCCTGCCTCGGCGGCCAACAGCAACGCCAGTGCCTGTGCCAGGTCAAGCTGGAGTGAAGGGAGCCGCGGCACCGATGCCAGGTAGTAGCCTTGACCGCTTGGATCACGCTCAATTGCGAGCTCTAAACGCTCACGGAGGAGCTGCAGATCCTTCGTAACCTGACGTTCTGTCACTCCATACCGCTCGGCTAACGCTGCCCGGTTATACTGACGCGGGTACTGGCCAAGTAAGAGCACCATGTCAACCAGCCGAGCAACTCGGTCGCCTTCTCCGTGGCGTTCTAACCGTGCCCCGCGTGGCATTGTTCCTCCATCCTTTCGGTCGATGCCCACAGTATAGCGATTGACCAGTCATCAGCATTATTCCAGCAACGGTATCCTTCCAGAGGAACAAGAGCGATGCCGCACGCTGCAGGAGACACCATCCAGCGAGGGTAGCGGTGACCTCATCACGACCACACCGTATCCGGATTCTTGGGCTCCCCCTCGACGATGTGACACTCGCCGAGGCTGTCATTCTGGTCAAAAGCTGGTGCGCTGTCGCGGACACACTCCAGCAGATTGTGACGCTCAACCCGGAAATGGTCATGGCAGCGCGCCGCAATGCTGCCTTCCGAGCCGTCATCGAGGGCGCCGCGCTGGTAACCGCCGATGGCGTGGGCCTGATCGCCGCCGCCAGGCTGCGTGGGACACCACTCCGCGGCCGGGTGACCGGTGTCGATCTCGTCGAGGCGCTGGCCACCGCCGGGCTGCGCCTTTTTCTCTTGGGTGCGGCTCCGGGAGTAGCTGAGCGGGCCGCATGCGTTCTTGAGCAGCGCTTCGGAGCGACTGTCGTCGGCACCTGGGCTGGATCACCGCGCCCGGAAGACGCTTCTCATGCACTCGCGCTCATCGCGGCAGCCCGTCCCCAGGTGCTTTGCGTCGCCTATGGCGCCCCGGCGCAAGACCTTTGGATTGCGCGCTATCAGAACGAGCTCAGGCGCGCAGGCGTGCGTGTCGCGTTCGGTGTGGGAGGGACGTTCGACTACCTGGCTGGTGTCGTTCCACGCCCGCCAGAGGTGATTCGCCGTCTCGGGCTCGAGTGGTTGTATCGTTTGATCCGGCAGCCGTGGCGCTGGCGTCGCCAGCTGGTGCTCCCCTACTTCGCCGCGCTGGCCACGCTGGAGGCGATCCGTGCTCGGCTTGGCCCGGTAACGTGAAGGAGGAGCAGTGTTCGCAGCGCTCGACGAGCAGCAGTGCCCACGCCACCCGACGATCTCGACGCGACTCCGCTGCAGCAAGTGCGGTACCCCAATCTGTCCTCGCTGCATGGTTGAAACACCGGTTGGCTTTCGCTGCCCCTCCTGCGCCGGACTCTCCGGCCTCGCCTGGAGCGACGTGCCGACGAGGCTCCTTCTCCGCGCGGGACTCGCCGGACTCCTCGTCGCTGTCACGGTGGGCTGGCTGTGGAGCCGTGCACCAGCCTGGCAATTCTATCTCGCTTTGCTTCTTGGGTTCGGTGTGGCCGAGGCAATGGCCTGGGCAGCTCGAGCTCAGCGCGGGGTCGCCCTACAAATACTGGGGATGATCTGCGTCGCTCTCGGGCTTATCCTCTCGCGTCTCTTCCTCCTTGGGCGAGCTGGCCTGAGTCTCGCTGAACTCGTGACGCATCTCGGTGACGCCCGTCTGTGCGCACTTCTTCAGCTCCGGCCACTTCCTGATCTTTTGTTCGCGGCTCTTGCGTTGCTGATTCCGTTCGTGCGCTTCCGGGTGCGACAATGATGACGCCACAGCACGACTATCGTCGGATCCTGGACGCAATTCCGCAGAAGCGATTCCTGGTGATCGGTGATTTGTATCTGGATCGCTACATCTTCGGTGAGCCTGTCCGCATCTCGCGGGAAGCACCGGTGCTCGTCCTGGAAGAACGCAGCATTGAGCACCGTCCCGGTGGTGGAGCAGCACCAGGTCTTGCCCTCGCCGCGCTCGGCGCACCTGTCCAACAACTCGGCATCATCGGTGATGATCCGGAAGGTGCTCTCCTCCGCCAGCTGCTGACCGAGCGCGGAGTCGAGACGCACGGCATTCTGGTTGATCCGAGCCGACCGACGACGGTAAAGACGCGCGTCGTTGCCATCGGCCCCTACAACGTGCTGCCGCAGCAGCTCGTCCGCGTCGATCGGCAAGTTCGTCATCCGCTCGACGGTCACTTAGAGGCGCAACTTACTGACCTCATCGGACAAAGAGCGGCGAACGTAGACGCCATTGTGCTTTCCGACTACCAGAGCGGTGCGCTCACCCCACGCGTCATCGCTGCGGCGCTCGCCAGTGGGAAACTCACAGCCGTCGACTCGCAAGGTCGGCTCGACGCCTTCCGCGGAGCGACAGTCGTGAAGTGCAACCGTGCCGAGGCGGAGCGCTTCCTCGGTCGCTCGCTTGCCTCGCGTGCTGCGCGAGCGGCCGAACTCACCGCGCTCTGGCAAGCGCTCCAGTGCCGTGTCCTCGTGGTTACCCTGGGTGGCGAGGGTGCTGCACTGGTGACTGCAGCCGGCTACTGGGAATTCCCGCCGCCAGCAGTCCGTGCCGTCTTTGACGTCACCGGAGCGGGTGACACCGTTCTTGCTGTCCTCGCAGCCGCTTTGTCCGTCGGAGCCGATGCGGTGGCTGCGCTTGCGCTGGCGCAGCTGGCGGCAAGCATCGTCATCGGCAAGTTCGGCAACGCGCAAGCGAATCGTGAGGAACTCGAGGCAACACTCGATGCCTATCCGCCACTGACCGATCAGTGACCGGTGCGCGACTTCCTTCCCCAGCTCATGCCGCTGGGTCGACGGCAAACTGCAGCCGGTACAGGCGTGCGTAGAGTCCTCCTTGTGCCAAGAGTTCCTGGTGTGTTCCCTGCTCGACAATCCGGCCGCCATCCAACACCAGGATCCGATCGGCGGCAAGCACGGTCGAGAGCCGGTGCGCAATAACGAGCGTCGTGCGCCCGCGCATGAGCGTGGCCAGCGCCTCTTGGACAAGGCGTTCCGAGGCCGAGTCGAGCGAAGACGTCGCCTCGTCGAGCACCAGCACGGGTGGATCAGCGAGCAGGAGCCGAGCGAGGGCCAGCCGCTGCTTTTCCCCGCCGGAAAGCCGGTAACCACGCTCACCGACCACCGTCTGGTATCCCGCTGGAAGTTCCAAAATCCGGTCATGGATCTGCGCGGCACGTGCCGCAGCCTCGAGCTCCGCGTCAGTCGCCTCCGGCCGCGCATAGCGAAGATTGGCCGCCACCGTGTCGTGGAAAAGGTACGGATCCTGTGTCACCATCCCGATTGTCCGCGCGAGCGTCTCCAATGAGAGATCACGCAGGTCATAGCCATCGAGTGTGATCCGACCCCGTGTCGGATCGAAGAGTCGGGCGATGAGATACGTGATCGTCGTCTTCCCTGCGCCACTCGGGCCGACGAGCGCGACGAGTTCTCCTGGTTCGATGCGGAAGGAAACACCAGCAAGTGCCCAGTAGCGGATCGTTGCTCGCTCGCTCGGCTCCGGTATCCCAAGCACTCCATCATTTGGGGGTAACTCAGTGAAGTAGGTGAACCAGACGTCCTCAAAGGCAATTGAGCCGCGTGGTCGCTCGAGACGGATGGCATCTGGACGCTCCACTATCTCGATCGGACGATCGAGCAGCTGGTAGACACGCTCGAAGCTTACGAGGGAGGTCGCCAAGTCAACGTGCGTGTTTAAGAGGGCAGTCACCGGGCCGTACAACCGCACCAGATAGACAGTGAAGGCGACAAGCTCACCGGTGGTCATGCTTCCTTGGATGGCCAAATAGCCTCCAACACCAAAGACTAGCGCTGTGCCCGACGCCGCGCCAAGACCGTACAGCAGCATAAGCCAGCGCCCGGCAACCGCCAACTGCACCCCGATGTCCCGCACCGCCGCTGCGCGAGCCCGAAACCGTTCTAGCTCGTCCTGCTGGCGGCCGAACAGTTTCACCAAGAGGACTCCGCTCACTCCAAGCGTCTCCGTGAGCTGGGCCGTCATCGCGGCATTCCGCTCCATTTGTGCGCGCGTGAGTTGGCGCAGCGTCCGCCCGAATCGACGCAAGGGCAACAGGAGAAGTGGAAACACGACAAACGAGAGCAGCGTGAGCCGCCAGTCCATCGCCAGCATGGCCACAAGGGAAACGACCACCAGTGCGACGTTGCTGACAAGCGTCGTCACTGTATTCGTCACCGCACGCTGTGCTCCCACGACGTCATTCGTCAGACGGGACACAAGTTCGCCCGCCTTGACACTCGTGAAGAAACGGAAACCTTGGCGCAAAAGGTGCTCATACAGTGCGCTGCGCAGGTCGTAAATGATTCCTTCACCGACACGTGCGCTCAGTTGCCGCTGCCCAACACCGATAAGCCCAGAGAGGAGCGGCAGAAGGATCATGCCGAAACTCAACAGCACGAGGAGCTGCACATTCCCAGCACGAGTCGCCGTGGGGAGCGCCTGGTCGATTGCGAACCGAAGAAGCTGAATTTGGAGCGCATCGAGGATGGCACCAACCAGGATCGCCGCAACCATCACGATGATCGGCCAACGGTACGGCAGCGCCGAGCGGAGGACACGCCCGAGGACGGCACGATCGATCACTGGACGCCCGTCTAACTCCGCACTGCGCCAATGACTAGACCAGATAGGGGGAGGAAGACCAAGCATGATGCACCCCGCGTTCGGTCACGGCACCGCTGGAAAACGATGAAAGCCGGCTGAGGTCCCCCAGCCGGCCAGCACGCCAGACGCTTGCACCCGTGCTGTCACCCGAAGAGGCCGACGAGGATCATCACCACCGCCATGACGACGATCACCGCAATCGCGACCCACCCGATCACCGCCAGACGTGGCAGCCCCAAACGACGTGCCCGCACCGCCCCTGGAACACTCCAGAGCGCCGCGAACAGCGCCAGAATCCCCATCGACACCATTGCTGGGTTGTCCGCCATGACCGTGCTCCCCTCCCGTCCGCGGCCACAACGCTACGCTTATCGTACCGCAGCGTGTGCAGACGCGTCACTCGCTCCAGCCGAAGCGCCGGTCGAGTGCAGCAAGCACACTGGCGAGGGCCGCCTCTTCCGCCAGATGGTCGCTCACCGGAATCAGCATTGTCAGGAGCTCATCGATCCCGCTCTCCAGGAGACGCGCCAGCCGCTCACCGACCGCGTCTTGATCTCCCCAGACCACGAGGTGATCCAGCAACGCGTCGCTTGGCACACCGTTCTCGAGTGGGAAACCAGCCGTGGCGAACATTTCGGCGTAGAACGGCATGCGGCCGTAGAGACCGACGACCGGTCGCGCCTTCTCGCGCATCGTGCCGACGTCAGTCGTCATCACGACGGGCACGTGCACCACGAGGCGCGGCCGGCGACTTCGCCCAGCTGCCTGCGCTCCCGCCTCGAGTGCCGGCACAGCCTGCTGGTGGATGTAGTGTGGGGGGCACATCCAGGAGAGCACGCCGTCCGCGATCTCACCGGCCAAGTGAAACGCCTTCGGTCGCAA
>DAOTWO010000220.1:0-1599 GCA_034435855.1 Thermomicrobium sp.
CTCCTTGCATCTGAACACAAGTCCTACGCACAAGTGGACAATTTCAGCCAACCATTTTTCCTTATACGAGAGACGGTTTGCCCAACGGTGACCCGGGAGGTTCCCGTGATCCTCGATCCCACGGAACGCACATGTTGTCACTGCCGGCTGATGGGGAAATCCATGTCTCGTTCATCTTCCAGCCCATTTAACGCTTGACACGAGGCGACTCCTCTGGTAGGCTGCGAGAGGGACAAAGAGCAGTCCCGGGTGGAGTTCCATGAAAACGAGGCGGCGGCCACAAGGTTTGAGAGAAAGCAACCATCGACCAGCTAGTGTTGAGGGGGTGTTCGTCACCTCATCCTGGTCGTGCTTCCTCAACCTCGTAGTAGTAATTCTTACGGGCCTGCCGCTGGTGGGAGGCTGAGCGAGCGCGGACCAAGACAGTGAACAAAGACGAAGCGCCTCGCGAGCCTCCCAAGCGGGAGGCTCGCGATATATCTAGGGGTCACGAAGGGAGGTCAGGCGCAATGGCAATTGAGACACGTGAGCGACAGCAGGTCAGGGAAGAACCACAGCGCGAACCACAGCTCGGAGCGCACCTCGTGATGCAGGCCCTGGTGCGTGAAGGGGTGGAGGTCATTTTTGGCTATCCCGGCGGTGCCATTCTTCCTGTGTATGACGCGTTACCTTACTACCCAATTCACCACGTCCTGGTTCGACACGAGCAGTCCGCCGCGTTCGCCGCCGACGGTTATGCGCGTGCGACCGGTAAGGTGGGAGTTTGCATGGCCACCTCCGGCCCTGGGGCGACAAATTTGGTCACAGGGATCGCCAATGCCATGATGGACTCCATCCCCATCGTCGCCATTACCGGCCAGGTCCCGCAAAGCGTGATCGGGATGGATGCCTTCCAGGAAACAGACATTACCGGTATCACACTGCCGATCACCAAATACAACATGGTGATCCGCAGCGTGGAGGAGATCGGCCCTGCAATTCAGAAGGCGTTCTACCTTGCTCGCTCTGGTCGCCCAGGACCTGTACTCATCGACATCCCCAAAGACGTCCAGCTCGCCAAGGGTTACCTTGCTCCACGCCAGGAACTTCATCTCCCTGGCTATCGCCCCACGATCGTGCCGCACCGACGGCAAATCCGACGCGCGGCTGAACTGATTCGCCAAGCCAAGCGCCCCCTCATCTTGGCTGGTCACGGCATCCTCGTGAGTGGAGCGACAGAGGAACTCGTGCGCTTTGCCGAACGCACGCAGATTCCGGTCGGCCTCACACTCCTGGGCATTAGTGGCTTCCCAGCTTCTCACCCGCTGTGCCTGGGAATGGTTGGGATGCATGGGCATGCCCACGCCAATCGCGCCATCCACGAGGCAGACCTGATCATCGGGATCGGGATGCGCTTCGACGATCGAGTGACAGGCCGACCCAGCGAGTTCGCGCCCAATGCGAAGATCATTCATATCGATATCGATCCGGCAGAGATCGGCAAGGTGCTGAAGACAGAAGTGCCGGTTGTCGGCGATGCACGCGAAGCGCTGCGCCTCCTGCTCGAAGAACTTGAACCGCTGGAGCATGACGACTGGCTGAGCCTGATCCGAAGCTGGT
>DAOTWO010000221.1:0-6419 GCA_034435855.1 Thermomicrobium sp.
CACAGGCAATCACCGCGTGGATATGGCGGACCGCCCAGCGCTGACTCGTCCAGAGGAGGCGTGCAACTGCCTCGTCGAGATCGCACCAGGCGTAATCGTCATGCGCAGCAGAGAGTCGCACCGTTGCCCGGGGTTCGACCAGCGCGGCGAAAGTCGGTGCCAGCACAATCGCATCATTGGTGTGATCGTAAAATTGCGCGATGTAATCAGCAGAGTAGAGGCGCTGGGGTACGAGTCCTGTCTGCTCGAGGAGCTCCCGGGCAGCCGCCTCGACTGCTCGCTCCTGCGGCAGGATCCGTCCGTGCACCGCATGCCAGGTCCCACCCAGGGACCCATCTGCACGGCGACGCAACAGCAAAAACTGCACCTCCTGTGGCGGTCGTTGCGGGAGCCGGCGGAACACATAGACATCGACCAGATCGCTCACCACTCGCGGCATCGTTTCCCAAATCCCTCCCGCACGGCCGACACGACTCGTTCCATGCTCAATGCAGTCAGGATAGCATCATGACGGCAGGCGAGAACACTCACCAGCGGCGGCGCAGACGCCACCACTGGTAGCGGAACCAACCAATGATCCCGCGCCGTGCCGGTGGCAGGACGATGTCGCGTCCGCGCCAGCGCCGCGGTTGATCCGGCGTCCAACTCGGGCCACGAGCGAGCTGCCGGACTACCGGCGCAAAGAAGGACACGAGACTCAAAATCGCCAACAGCATGGCGAGCGTTCTCGACCAGTCGCGGACGAGAACGGCAAGTAAGGCGAGAAGAAACGCTCCAGCCAGCAGTGCGGTGCTCTCGGGAAACGAGAAACGCCGTGTGTGCAACCGACGACGCGGTACGGGAAATCGGGGACGTCGCAAGCGCCACAGCCAGCGGCGCCAGCGTGGTTCCCGCTCCGCCTTCTCGAGAATCTCAAGAATCTGTTCTTCGAGACGCGACGAACGGCGCTCCTGCGGCATGGCTGGCCTCCTCAGTCCGCTCGGCTTGGTGCCCGCGCCAATTCCGCCACCGCGAGGATGACGCGGTCGATGTCTTCCTCAGTTGTGCACCACCCCGGCGACAGGCGGACGGTCCCATGCGGATACGCACCAAGCGTCCGACACGCCTCGGACGCACCGTGTAATCCAGCCCCGACGACGATCCCGTAGCTCTTCTCTAAAACGCTTGCCAGATCGACCGGTCGCCATCCACTCACCAGGCAGGAAATCACAGCCACGCGTCGCTGGGGATCCGAGGGTGACAGCAGCCGTACGCCTGGGATCGTCTCCAACCCAGCCACGAGCCGGTCGGTCAACCGACGCAAGCGCGCGCTCAGCGTCGTGAACCCCTCTTGGACAAGCCATTCCAACGCGGCACCAAGCGCAACGATACCAACTGCATTCGGCGTTCCCGCTTCGTATCGTTCAGGAAGTGACCAGAGTTGGGTGATATCCGGTGCGTCACGCGCCGTCGCTCCCTCGCGGAGCGGTGCGAGCTCTGACGGATCGACGCGCGGACCAAGGACAAGCACACCAGTGCCCGGTGGACCAAGCAGCCATTTGTGGCCACTGAGGGCGAGGAGATCGGCGCCAAGATCATCCAGCGTGAAAGGAATGACGCCTGCGGTCTGGGCGGCATTCACCAAGACCAACGTGCCCTGCACATGTGCCCGATTCGCGATCTCCACGACTGGTTGCAGTGCGCCCGTCACATTCGATGCATGGCCAATGATGACGAGCCGCGTATTCGGTCGGAGTGCTCGCTGCACATCCACGGGATCGACCAGACCATCTGGGCCGACCCCGACTCGTGTCGTCGTGACACCAAACAGCTCGAGTGTGCGCAGCGGTCGTCGCACCGCATCGTGTTCGATTGCGGTGGTAACAACATGGTCTCCCGGGCCCAAAAGGCCCTTGATCGCCAAATTGAGCGCATCGGTTCCACTGGCAGTGAAAAGGACACGTCGCGGATCGGAAACCCCGAAGAACGCAGCGAGGCGTTCGCGGACCCGTTCGATCGCCTCCCATGTCTCGGTCGCCAGCCGGTTACCCGGCCGGAGTGGCACCCCGCTCGCTCGTTCCAGGAATGTCCCAAGCGTTCGGATCACCACTTCAGGCTTCGGCCAGCTTGTGGTCGCGTTGTCCAAATAGGTCAGCACAGCTATCACATCCCGATATAGCGCGCGTAGAGCGCTCGAGCTACCGCGGGATCGGTCGTTCCACGGACGATCGCTCGCCCGTCACTGAAGACGGTCAATTCATAACCGTCTACGCGGAATCGTATCAAGTATGGGTTATAGTGCACTTCCCCCAATGGTTTTAGCTGCTGCGCGAGCCGAGCGAGGTCGATCGCTGCGTGCGGATGGACGACGACTTGCACCGCATCGCGGCCGCAGAGTGCAACCGTTCGGCTGGGTGCACGTTCATACAGGAACCGTCGCTCACCGAGTGCACAGGCCGGGCAGTCAGGCCGACGCTGCGCCGTGACGCGCGCAATTTCGAGCGTCCACAGATCAACTGTCATCAGTGTGCGGTTACATGCCGACCAGGCACCGACGAGTAGCTTGATTGCCTCTGAAGCCTGCAAGGCACCGACGAGCGCAGCAGCTGGGCCGAGCACCCCTGCCGTGTCGCAGGTCGGCACGCTCCCAGCGGGTGGTGGCTCAGGGAAAAGGCAACGCAGACATGCCGTCTCACCAGGAATCACTGTGAAGGTTGTTCCTAGCGTGCCGATTGCGCCTCCGTAGATCCACGGCTTGTTGAGTTCCAGCGCTGCATCATTCAGAAGGTACCGTAGCTCGAAGTTGTCGCTTCCGTCGACGACTACATCCACATCAGCAATGAGCGGCACGATCGAGGTCGCATCAACATCGATGACAACGGGCTCAATCGACACATCCCGGTTTACCCGCTCAAGAGCACGAGCCGCTGCCACTGCCTTCGGCAATGCCGACTCGACATCGGCTTCCTCATAAAGCACCTGTCGCTGCAGGTTTGTCCACTCCAGAACATCCCGATCGACCAGGCGCAAGAACCCGACCCCCGCCCGGGCAAGGAGCATCGCCACGTGAGTGCCGAGTGCCCCCACGCCTAAGACACAAACCCGTCCACGATGGAGTCGTTGTTGTCCAGCTTCTCCAATGACCGGGAGGAGAACCTGCCGGTGGTATCGCTCAACTGATTCCTCGCTAGTCATGGCGTGGTCTCCACTCTCTACACATATGGTACAGTTCCCAACCGGCGCGCCCCAAGCGCCGTTGCAAAACGTGTCTTGACTCGGTTCCTTCGCTGAATCACTACGGCGGATCGGAACCTCGCTGTAAGGGGTGCGACTCGACGCGTACGCTTGACATGAGGGAGCAAAGGTGAGCACGGTTCGTTTAACCGTCGTCGATCGCCACGGAACTGTGAGTTTCCTTGGTCCTGGGCACGTCATCAAGATGCTCACGGCGGCCTGCAGTCGCAATCCAACCACCGTCAACGAACTTTTGGATTATGCAGCACCGTACGATAGCGATTTCGTCGAAAGTGTTCGCACGGGACTTGCAATCTTCGACGAACACAACACACCAGAGAATTCGAGCGCGTTTCACTCGGTCGCTACGATGCTCAGCCCAGAGCGCCTTCCACCCTTCCGCGTCATCGACGAGCTGACGCGGACACTCAGCCTCCAGCCAGTCGGCGTTGGGCTTGTGCTCTATAACCTTGAAGCGCGACGGATTGTCCAGCTTGTCAATCGCTATGGTGAACTCCTGCGCCAGGATCGTGGACGCATCCGGCGAGGTGGCGAACCGACGCGTTTGCTGTATTCTTACCGCCTGCCCGACGATTGGCGAATCCTACCCTAATGCTTACCAGTCGGTTTTCGCCCACCCTGCTCCTTCTCCGGACGACGCCGTCCAACTAATCCTCCAAGGAACAGTTGCTGGAGATGCTGCCCGACGGAAAGCTGTGAAAGTTCGTTCGCCGTCTCCTGCGGGGGCTCCCCCGGCCGTCGCTCCAGGACAGCCCACTCAGCCCGTGCGTCGCGCGCCCGCTCAAAGGTCTCTCGAAGCTCTGCCAACGCCTGCTCCGATCCGTCAGCGATCAGGTCACGCAGGTGCTGGAGTTCCCCGATCGCTCTATCGAGCCAGCGGACGATCGCTGGAGCGTTCGTCGCGCAAATATCCCGGTACATCTGCGGGCTTCCCAAGGCGAGCCGTGTGGTATCGCGAAACCCGCCCGCTGCGAGTTGGCGCATCTCGCGCCAGGCCACATCGCTGCTCGTCACCTGCATCAGCGTCACTGACAGCAGGAATGGCAGATGGCTGATAGCCGCGACGTACGAGTCCTGTTCCTCTGGATCAAGGAAGCGCGGCTCTGCACCCAGTGCCTGAACCATGCCGAGCACCGTTTCGATGGCCTGCTGGCTTGCTGTCAGCGAGGGCGTAATAACCCACACCGCTCCGCGAAACAAGTCGGCATCGGCTCCCTCGATGCTCTGCGTCTTTCCCGCCATCGGATGACCGCCGACAAAATGCAGGCGAGCGGGCAAGAGTTCGCTCGCCCACCGCATCACCGCCGCTTTCGTACTGCACGTATCGGTCACCACTGCCCCATCGGGCGCATGCTCAGCGATAGTCGTGAACACTTCGGGAACTGCGCTCGGCGGTGTTGCAACGACGATAAGATCAGCCCCCTCCAGCGCCTCGGCCAGGGTCCAGGTTGTCCGGTCGACCGCCTTCATCCGCTTTGCCTCGTTCTGATGGAGGAGCTCGATATCAAACCCAACGATGCGGAATGGGCTGGGACGCTGCCCGCCATCGGTTGCCCAGCGGCGTAGACCAAGCCCGATAGAAGCTCCGATGAGTCCCAAACCGACGATGGTCACTTGTTGCATGTGTTCCTCCGGCCGCTTTGTTCTGTCGATCCTACCACACCAGCCACTAGCGGCGGATCAGCTCCAGATCGACAGTCCGGATCCATCCGTCCCGCCCATCAGGCAGTTCCAGGTGCAGCCATGTGGCATTTCCGAGCTGTTCCTGCTCCCCGAGGAAGCGGAGCTCCGTACCCGGCTCTAGCACCGCAACGACCTGATACTGTGTTCCTGGTCCGCTGCGGAAGTTGACCTGGGAGCCCTGTGCCACCCGGTGTGTTGCCTGCCAGGCTGGTGTGGGACTTGGTTGAGGTGTCACGACCGGCGTGGGACTCGAGGCGGCCCTCACAGCAGCTACTGGTGTTCCCTCAGGGGTCACGACGGACGTCGGCGTCGCCTCGGGCAGGCGCGAGACAAAATCACTAAAGACTGGCGCAAGACGTCCATAGAGCCAGATGAACCCGGCGAGCGCGATGAAGATCGCCAATCCCATCGCCAGTCCCAGCCAAATCCCCGATTGACGCGAGCGCTGCCGCAGTCGCGCCGAGAGCTCTTGATCAACCACTGCACCACTCCAGCACTCGCTCGACAAAGCGGCCAGCATTCTTGTCCACGCAGCGCAGTATAGCGCAGCCTGCGGTAGACTCGTGACGAACGGAGCACGTTCCCGTGGCCGAACGGAAGGAGCGCACCGATGGCAGAGTTCAAGAACTACATCGGCGGCCGGTGGGTGGACGCGAAGAGCGGAGCAACCTTTGAGCGGCGGAACCCCGCGACCGGCGAACTGATCGGCACCTTCGCGAAGAGTGGTCCAGAAGATGTCGCCGCTGCCGTGGAAGCGGCCAAGGCAGCCTTCGACCGCTGGCGCAAAGTGCCGGCCCCCAAACGCGGCGAGATCCTCTTCCGAGTCGGCCAGCTCCTTGTCGAACGCAAGGAGCAGCTGGCTCGCGAGATGACTGAAGAGATGGGCAAAGTCCTCACCGAGGCACGAGGCGATGTGCAAGAAGCTATCGACATGACGTTCTATATGGCGGGTGAGGGCCGCCGCCTGTGGGGTCAGACCACACCTTCGGAGCTCCCCAACAAGTGGAATATGACGCAGCGTCGGCCAATCGGCGTGGTCGGCTTGATCACACCCTGGAACTTCCCGATGGCCATTCCGGCTTGGAAGATCATGCCCGCCTTGATCTGTGGTAACACCGTTGTCTTCAAGCCAGCCAGTTACACCCCGCGCTCCGCTGTTCGCCTTGTTCAGCTCTTCGAGGAAGCGGGTTTGCCACCCGGCGTGCTCAACCTCGTCCTTGGCACGGGTGACACCGTGGGGACGGCGCTCGTCCAGCATCCCGACGTTGCGCTGATCTCCTTTACAGGCTCAAACGAGATCGGCCAGCAGGTCGCAGTCGAGTGCGCACGACTGGGCAAGCGCGTCTCACTCGAGATGGGCGGAAAGAACGCGATCATCGTCATGGACGATGCTGATCTGCGCCTGGCACTGGACGGAATTGTGTGGAGTGCCTTCGGCACCTCAGGCCAGCGCTGCACGGCGGCCAGCCGCGTCATCGTCCACGAAGCAGTCTTCCGCGAAC
>DAOTWO010000222.1:0-3484 GCA_034435855.1 Thermomicrobium sp.
ATCGCCGACGTCCTGGACATGACGGTCGACGAGGCACTTGTCTTCTTCGAGGCATTCCCGGCAATCCGCGCCAAACTGCAGACACTCTCGGACGTCGGGCTCGGCTATATCAAGCTGGGACAGCCTGCCACAACGCTCTCCGGAGGAGAAGCGCAACGGGTAAAACTGGCGACGGAGCTTAGCCGCCGGGCAACCGGCCGTACCCTCTATATCCTGGACGAGCCGACGACCGGGCTGCACTTCGCCGACATCGAGCGGCTCCTCGCGGTCCTTCAGCGGCTCACCGATGCGGGAAACACGGTCATCGTGATCGAGCATAATCTCGACGTGATCAAGTGCGCGGACTACGTCATCGATCTCGGTCCGGAGGGTGGTGCGGCTGGCGGGTACGTCGTCGCGACTGGAACGCCGGAGGAGCTGGCGGCTGTCGAGCACTCCTACACGGGGCAAGCATTGCGGTGCGTTCTCCCCGAAGCATCGATCACCGGATCCCAGATCGCTGTAGTCTCGAGGTAATCACCGCTCCGGCGCAGCAATAGGCACCAATTTCCTGAGGCAGGATGTACACAAGATCGTGATCGACTTTAGATGGCTTCTGCACGGCCTACAAGGTCAACCTCTGGGCATGTAACGGACTGCTGTAGTCCCGTAACTGGTACGTTCGTGCAAGAGTCGGGTACGCGGATTGCGCAGGACATGCGGCTCGTGTGGACCCAACTTTGAGGACAGCAACCGGCACCACTTACCGCGTGGCCAGAGAGAATCCGTGTTGCCGGAATCGGCAACAATTATCCACTCTCGCCCACAACGCGCCTTGACGAACAAAGACCACCCTTAACCAAGTAATAGATCTTCCATAGATTGAAAAGACAATACCCCGATACAGATCAGATTAGTGGGGATCCAAGTGAGAAACATTATAGCGCAATATCATGCGTTGATTCTTCTCATCGGCACGAATTCATGAGTAAATTTGACAAGATTTCTCACTCTTGACAAGGTAGCGAGTATGCTTTACCCTGCGAGAGGAATGTACTGGGCGATCGGTGCACAGCAGTATGTCGCCTGAGGATGTTTTTGAAGCCGTTCTGTCAATACTCGAGACGGTTGCTGCCCGCTCCGGGGAGGAACTGACCGCCCTCTACGGTCGTGAACGGCCGAGTGCCCCCTATACGCTCCTCGCCTGGAACACGGGAAATCGTCCTCCACCGTTCCCATTGACACTCTCCGCCCAGGACGCAGAGCTGATCGAGCGGATACTCCCACCAGCATCGCGCCGCTCGACGTCGTCTCTTCACCTTGTAGAACAGGCTTCCTCTTCCTCGTCCTGGCATGCGGAGACGATTCCGCTGCCGAGCCACTTGGGGGTTGACGCATTCTTTGTCCTCGTGTCGCCAAAGCGAGACAACCTGGAGCCCTGCTGCAGGACTGACCTGGTTCGCCAATTGGCTCCGGTCGTTTCGGCAGGGATTGAGCTGCTAAAGCAACGAGAACGGTTAGAAACGCTGCCGATCATTGTGTTTGAGCTTGACCGTGAGGGAACAGTCACCTTCGCGACCTCCAGCCTGGCGCATCTCACTCGATCCCCCGACACACTCGGGCGACGGATCGACGAGTTGCTCCCTTCCTACCCCACATGGAGCGAACTCCTTGAGCACTCGAGCCCCGACGGGAGTTTTCTCTCTCGGGATCTCCTGCTTGCAACCGAGACGACACTGCTGCGCGCCCATGTGTGGCTCAGACCACATCTGGATCCCTCAGGTCAAGTCAGCAGTTACACTGTGAGCCTGCTACCGCAACCGTGGGTTCCTTATCCCTCGGCGCGCAGTTTTCGCGCGATCGAGACTGTGACCGATTCGTCCGCCTTGGAGACAATACAGCCTCTCGTTGAAAAAGGACGGCTCAGCGCGTTCATTATCGACTTCCGCAGCACTTGCTGTCCTGGTGCGTTAGATTCGGAGTCCGTCCGCTGGCTCTTCGCTCATTTGATTGATCGCCTAACACACATGCTGAACCCTCTCGCCGTCCGTGTCCTCTCCGGGACAACACTCATGCTCTTCTTCCCCCACGATCGCCTCCCTGAGCTGCTTCTCCGACGACAAGCGATTGCGGCCGACCTAACGAATCGGTTCCAAACGCTGTTGTCTTGGCCATTCCACATCACGTTCACGGTACAGGTCATCGCTGATGCCGACGACTTGCTCGACGAGCTGGTCGGTCACATAGACCCGCTCTCGCAATGGGTTCATATCGAGAGCTCACCCAGCCTGTCAATCCTGCATCCCGGCGAGATCCTCGGTGCTGTGCGGCCAATCGACGTGCTCAATGCGCTCCGAGAACGATCATTCGCCTTCGCTCTCCAACCAATCGCGGCATTGCGTGAAGGCATTCCCGAGCGTCGTGAGCTCCTCGCTCGTCTCCGTGTTGGTTCGCACATCCTTCCCGCTGCGCAAATCTTTCAACACAACATGTTGGACACTTTGGTCGCCGAAATTGATGCCGCCGCATTCGAGCTTGCTCTGGCTCTGGTGCAACGAGAGCGTCAGGTCGTCCACGTCAACCTCAGCTTGCAGAGTCTCCTCCATCCGGTCATGCAGCAGCTGCTCGAACGATCAGACACCCTCTCCGGTCTGGTCATCGAGGTGGTCGAGGGATGGTCACTCGCAACCGATCTCGTCCTCGCCCGAGACATACTTCAGGAGCTGCATGAGCGTGGTGCTCACATCGCGCTCGACGATGTCGGTGCCGGTCCGATGTCGCTCAATCTCTGGCATCTGCTTCCTCTTTCTGCTATCAAGTTCGACGGCTCGCTTGTCCGACGGCTGGTCGATGAACCACGAGCTCGGGCCGTGGCCCGCGAATTGACACGAGCAGCCCACGCACTTGGCCTTGAGGTCGTTGCCGAACATGTTGAGGACGAAGAAACACTGGCAATACTGCGCGAGATCGGCGTCGATTTTGCGCAAGGCTTTCTGATTGGTCGCCCCGTGCTGCTAGACAAAGTTCCCTGACCCCCTTGCTGCCAGCCAGTTTCAGCCACTTCGCAACGTCCACCCCTTCGCACCGGGCCACAGAAATGCGTTCTTCTCCCGCAGTGATCATGTGGGTCGAGCAGGTGACCGGTTTCCCACCGTTGGGATCTAGTCTCTGATCCTCGTGTTTCCGAGTCACCTCGGCAGGGGAGGGTTCTCTGCAACGACCGCAACCCTTATCTCGTTCACCGTTGGAGGCGCACCCATGTCGAAAACTTTGAGTGATCTCTGTGCTCGTCAGGAGAGGACCAAAACAGTTATCATTGGGATGTGGACCACAGCGACGGGCCAGTGGAAGCTCGCTGGCTGATCCATAGGCCCTTGAACGTACAGGTGAACACAAGTGTCGGACACCGATCCTCTCCAACGCGACAATGGTCACGTAGCCTTGGACTACTCTTCCCAGGGTAATGGTCTTGTGTCCCTCAATGGTCATCGACCAGTCCTCGTTC
>DAOTWO010000223.1:0-4515 GCA_034435855.1 Thermomicrobium sp.
TGCACAATGCGCTCGACACTCGGGATCACTGCGTCTTCGAGTGGTTTGGAGTACGGAACGCTCGTGTCGAGCGCGGTGGCGAGGCGCGGTGGTGCAGTTAGCGCACCAAATGCGCGCTCGACGATTTCCGCGGCAATCAGGGCGGAAGCCGAGGCATGGCGTGGTGCCTGATCGACCAGCACAACCCGCCGCGTCTTCTCGACTGAGGCGACCAGCGTGTCGATGTCGAGCGGTGCGAGGGAGCGAGGATCGACGACCTCGACGTCAATCCCTTCACGCGCCAGCAGGTCAGCGGCTTCCAGCGAACGCTGCACCATCCAGCCAGTGGCGATGACGGTGACGTCGCGGCCTGACCGCTTTACGTCAGCGACGCCAATCGGGACCACGACATCCCCGTCTGGTACGGGGCCCGGTACGAGAGTGAGCATGTAGTGGTGGAGATAGAGAACCGGGTTATCATCGCGGATGGCGGCTTTCATCAGTCCCTTGGCATCGGCGGCAGTCGAGGGAACAACGACTTTCAGAACGGGAACCCCCCATGAAGAGGTTATACCAACAATTCGCATGTTGCACGGACCACCCGGCGGCAAAACCGTAGCCAGCCTTGAGGACGATTGGGACTTTGACCCGGCCGGCGGTCTTGAAGTACACCCGTGCCGCTTCATTGACCACCTGGTCGAGCGCGACCAGGATGAAGTCAGTCATCAGGAGTTCCACGACCGGACGGAGCCCGACCATCGCTGCCCCAACTGCCATGCCGATCTCGGCCGTTTCCGAGATTGGTGTTGGTCGGACCCGTTTGCGACCAAAAGCGACAACCATCGGGTCCTCATCGCTGACCGCTTGCTCCTGGCCGTAAAAGATCACGTTGGGGTCGCGCTGCATCTCTTCGGTGATTGCCTCCATGATCGCTTGGATGTACGGGATCTCGCGGGCCATGCTGCTGCTCCCTTCTCTGTCTTAGGCATAGACGTAGCGCTGGAGAATGTCCGGCTCAGGCCAAGGGCTCTCCAGCGCGAACCGCACGGCATCGTCCATCTCCTCGCGGGCGGCCGATTCGATCGCAACAAGTTCGTCTTCTGATACTCCGATTCCACCGAGCCACGCACGGAACCGCGGGATTGGATCGCGCTGGCGCCACTGCTCGTACTCATCGGCGCACTGGTAAATGGTGAGGGCTTCATGCTCTTCGAAGTGCAGCGGCACCGGTGGTGGGACGATGATGTTGCCATGCGCACTGAAGCGATAGAAGACTGATTCAATCAGCGTTGGCCCTTCACCGCGTCGTGCGCGCTCGACAGCGTTGGCAACAGTCGTCAAGACGGCGATCGGGTCAGTGCCGTCGATTGTCACACCGGGCATCGAGTAGGCTCGGGCCTTTGTGGAAAGCGGCTCGCCCGCTGCGGCGTTGGCATCTTCCATTTCGACGCGCGTGACAGCCTGATAGAGGTTATTCTCCAAAATGTAGACCACTGGCAGTTTCCAGAGCGCGGCGATGTTGAGCGACTCGTGGAATGCTCCTTGCTTTGCGGCACCGTCTCCAAAGAAGCAAAGCACCACCTGATCGCTGCCACGGACCTGAATCGCGAGTGCGACGCCGGTCGCATGCGGGATGCCTTGCCCGACGATCCCCGAGGTGCCGAGGAACTGGTGCTCGGGGTCTGCCAGGTGCATCGAACCGGCCAGCCCGTGCGAGAGTCCTGTCGCCTTGCCGTAGATTTCGGCCATCATGGCGCGTGGAGAGCTCCCAAGCGCAAGGAGATAGCCGTGGCAGCGGTAGGTGGCAAGGACGTAGTCGTCTGGGCGGATGGCCGCGATCGCCCCGACGATCGTTGCCTCGGCACCGTCACCAAGATGGGTGTGCCCGCGGATCATGCCGGGATGCTCAGCAAAGGTACGCTTCACGCGCTCTTCGAACTCGCGGATACGCACCATCTGGCGGTAGATCCAGAGCGCACGCTCCCGATCGGGATAGGGTAAGGGCTGCATCGTTGCTTCCTCCGTTCGGCTGTCCGGTTGCGACTCGTCCGTATGAGCATCATCGCGGATGACGCTTCAGCGCTCAAGTCGATTGTTCAGCTCTGTGGAACCGCTGATCGTCTAAGGTGACCGCGAGTGTCGCACCGTAGAGCGTGATGAGTGCCGCTGCGTTGGCGGCGAGGAGGAGCGCAACAAGTGCACTAAGTAAGCCGTAAACCTCACTTGAGTGGCCGATACCGCGAGCGAAGACAGCGAGAATGGCTTTGGTGACCTCCCAGGCAATTGCTGCAAGGAAGCCACTCAACGTGATTGCACGGGAAGGGCGTCGTCCCCCTGGCAGGAGGAACAGGTAGAGAGCGACGAAAACCAGCCAGGAAGTGCCGAGACCCAGAAGGGAGCGCCAGAGAAAGGGTTGTTGAACGAGAAGTCCTCCGGCAATGCCCAGGATGCCGATCCAGGCGATGGCCGCGAAAAGCGCAATGAATGTGGCTGAGATACCGGCTAGGCGGTCGTGGAGTGGATCTCCCGACAGTGCGGGGGCTGTCACCGCGCGCAACGCGTGGCGAAGTGTTCTACCAAGGAAGGTGGCTGTCCATAGACTCAGCAGTGAACTCCCAAAGGCGAGAAGCCCGTTGGTTGCTTGCGCTTGCCGCTCGAGGACTGCGAGAAGGAGTGGTGCCAAATCGGCAGTCTGTGGGAACTGGCTTGACGTCCACTCGACGATTGCACCAGGAGTAATGGTCCCGTGCAAGAGAAGGCCACCGAGCATCGCCATGCTTAGTAAAAACGGACCGAGCGAGAGGACGGCCGCGTAGGCCGTGGCAGCGGAGTACAATGTACCGTTACGCTGGGCAAACCGTGTGTACGCCCCCAGAGGGCGGAGTTCTTGACGAGTCGCTGGAGACTGTGAACAGTTCCCTGTCCTTGCACCTTGGGTGTCCTTTCTCTCTCAAGCATCCGAAGGTCTGGAGACCGTCTCCACGAGTCCTCTTGCGAGCGATGCCGGAATGGTACGGTGCACTCAACAGGGGACAAGGAAGCAGCCGGCCGCTGACGCCGCTTGAGGGTGCCACGAAATATGTTCGCCTACTGGGGCAGAAGCTCGACGTGTACCTCGTGGAAGCGGACTGTGACCGGTACAGTGTCGAAGCTTTCAACCCAGAGTGCGACCTGGCCGTAGCCAAGCAGCGGGTCATCCAACTCGGCGACGGTTTCCCCCGCCACGCGGAAGAGAAGCTGCGTGTCCTGGGCTGCGAGCTCAAGTTCCAGTGGGTCGGTCGCGGGATCGATCGCCGCAAGCGGGGTAGCGGGCAGGAGGACAGCCGACTGCCCGGCGACGGCCAGTGAGCAGGTTGCCAGGAGTTGCCCTCCCGCACGGATGACGGCACACAAGTACAGATTGCGAGAACCGTTGGGCTCTTGGCTCGAGCGGACAATCATGCCAGCACCGGCATTCTCGGGGAGGCTAACACGGGCGATGATGCGCTGGTCGGTGCCGGCGCCGAGCGAGAGGGGAGGGAAGATCCCGAACGCGTTCGGCTGATTGAGCGTGATGACATAGCTCCCGTCACGGAGTTCGCCAGTTCCTGTTTGACTGGAACCGGTCGGCCAATCGGCAGCCTCCTCGGGTCGGTCGAACGTCCACGTTGTCGTCACCGGCGTCCTCACGGGACGCGGCCGTGGGTCACGGCGGAGCTCAGTCAAGGGCACGTGGGCGGATTCACCAATGCGAGGACGTGCCTGGGTAACGATGAGTTCCTGGCCAGTGACCTGTCGAAGTTCGATGGGTAGTTCGTCCCCTTGCCGGTGCTGGCGCAGGATACCACAGAGTTGAGCGAACGACTCGAGTTCGGTGCCGTCGACGTGCGTGAGCAACATCCCGGGTTCGATCCCAGCGCTGGCTGCTGGGCCGTTCGGAGTCACGCGGAGAACAACAAGTCCCTTGTCCGTCCCGAAGCGTTGTGGGTTGCGGTGCGGGCTGAGGCCGAGGCCCAGCCAGAGGAGGCCGCGTCCTTCGGCCAGCACGTCGGCCGCCGCACGGGCACGCTCAGCCGGCAAGAACAGGCCAGTTGGGAGCAAGAGACCGAGCACTGCGGCATGCCGGTTGACGAGGAGCGAGCCCTCGGTGAAGCCGCTCAGGTCAATCGTCACGCCAATCTCCTCGATCGCGCGACGTGTGTCGGTGGTGACCCCCGCGATGACGGCCGGTGCGCTCACAGGCGCACCATCGGAATCGGATGCTGAGTGGCCGTAGACGAGGACATCGATGCCGATGTCCGTTTCACTCGCGCTGCCCAAAGGGGCAAGTGACAGATCCGTGGTTGGCTGCAGTGCCACAACGGCGATACCGTCACAGGGACTGACACCGCGGAGTTCGGCGGGACGTGGTTCGCTCGACCCAGGCAGGAGCACCTGAACACTTTGGGGTGCTCCGCCCTCAAGTGGTGGAGCGATGGTAAGGAGGAGCCCCGGTGCGTACGCGACGCCCGTGGCCAGAAACGGACCAGCTTGCGGCAGTTCAAAGCGGATGAGCGC
>DAOTWO010000224.1:0-5519 GCA_034435855.1 Thermomicrobium sp.
GCTCGACGCGGAGTTCCACGGCGTTGCCAAGGATCCATGGGGTGGCGTACGAGCGGGTTTCGAGGCGCGCACGAAGATCAACCGACATGACTTTGGCGCGAGTTGGAACGTAGCGCTCGAGGCTGGTGGTTGGCTGGTCGGTGACATGGTGGATGTCTTCATCGAAGTGGAGCTCGTCCGCAAGGAGGCAGCCTGAGGCTTGGAAGGGGGCAAGCAGAACCTTGCCCCGTTCCATTTTCCAAAGAGCGCGAGGCGGGGCGGGAAGCTACTGTGTGAGTGAATGGTGCTCCCGCCTCGACTCATGATGAACGGAATTGATGAGTTCGTGCATCGTTGCGTAATGGCTCGTTCCGCGGCTCGGAGAGCGTCCTTCCGGGGATGCAGATGGTCATCTTCAGCAAGTTGCTTTTCGACAGCGCGAGTGTCATGACCGGATGTTCGCCGGGAGTCGAGAACATGTCCTGGCGTATCCCGCGTGCCGGTCACCTCTCGGATGGGCAACGCTCGGGCGGAGAGCGGATCTGGTGGTAGTGCGGTCGCTAATGGATCACGACCGGTTGGTTAGCGCTCGCGAGCGTGACGGGTGTCGCTGGTGCCCTGGTCACTGGGGTGCGACGGAGAACTAAATGGGTGGCTCGTGTCTGATGCGCTGCAGGATGGACGCTCTAAAACCCTGGCTCGGGACAATCGCCGGAAGTGTCGGCAGGGGTCTCGTCCTGGGGAACGTGCAAACTTGCCACAAGAGGCGCGAGGTGAGTGCATCGTTAGGACTGCGGTAAGAAAGCTCGACTGGACATTCTTGACGGGTGCACAGAGCGAACGAATCGCACCCTGGTTACTGGGTTCATCAAGTGTGACGACAGCTCGCGTCGTTACCGGCACGCTCGCGCGGTGCTATCGATTGCGGTCGCTCTCTGCCATGAGTGTTACGGCTGGCGGCAACTGTTCCTGACCGAGAGCGGACGCGGGTACAGGCCGGTGAACGTGCTCAGAAAGCGGCCCAATGTGCCGGCAATTGAACAGGAGCAGGGTCGGGTTGTCTGAGTTCGAACCACCGTGAACGGAGAACCGAATGAGCACAGAACGCACGATACGGTTCGGGCTGAATATCGATCCGGTGGTCGATCGTCCAGAGGAGACAGCTGCCCTCGCGACACTGGCAGACGAAGCTGGCCTCGCACTGATCGCGATGCAGGATCATGCCTACAACCCACGTTTCGCTGAGACCTGGACAATGCTGACGGCTGTTGCGCTGCGGACGCAGCGTGTCCACGTGCTCACGAACGTGGCCACACTCGCCCTGCGTCATCCGGTCATGCTGGCCAAGGCTGCGGCGACACTCGATCGACTGAGTGGTGGGCGTGTCGAGCTCGGCCTTGGTGCGGGTGCCTTCTGGGACGGGATCGCGGCAATGGGTGGGCCGCGCTGGTCGCCGCATGAGGCGCTGACTGCACTCGAGGATGCATTGCGACTCTGCCGTCTCCTCTGGGACTCTGCGGGTACCGGACGGCCAGTAACCTACGAGGGACGCATCTTTCGAGTCAGTGGACTCACGTTCGGTCCAGCTCCAGCGCATCCGATTCCGCTCTGGGTTGGTGCCATCCGACCGCATGCGCTCCGCCTCACCGGAGCACTCGCTGATGGTCTGACGATCTCCACGCCGTATGTCCTGCCCGAACGGTTGGTCGAGGTGAATCGACTGGTTGACGAAGGTGCAATGAGGGCTGGCCGAGATGCGCGGGTCGTTCGCCGGCTGTACAACCTGCTTGGTGTGCTCGACGTACCGGGAAGTCGCCTGCTCCGGGTGAATCGCCCCGGCTTCCTCAGCGGCTCGGTTGAAGACTGGGCCGAAGCGATTGCCCGATTCGCGGAAAGTGGAATGGACACCTTTCTCTTCTGGCCGGTCGCTGGGGACTATGTCACGCAAGCGCGTCGCTTCGTCGAAGAGGTGATTCCGCGCGTGCAGGCGCTGCTTGGCCGGCGTTGAACTCACTCGAGGTCGACCCAAAGAAATGCCTCGGCGAGTTCCAAGCCGACGGGAGCCCCAGCCTCACGTGCTCGCGTGCGGACGCGCGTTTCCATTCCGCCTGGGAAAGCTCCCAACTGGCTGGTGTGGCAGCGGAGTGCTGCCAGTTTGCGCTCAAAGACCGGCGCGATGTCAACGAACGTATCGGGGCGGTCGGAGCCAAAGAGCAAAGCGATCCGCACCACGTGCGGTTGCAGCCCTGCCGCACGTTGTTCCGGGAAGAACGTCGCCAATCGACTGGCGGGAAACGCTGCAGCGAGTGCTGCCGCGCCGACTGCCCGATGATCGGGATGTTGGCGGTAAAGGCGTGTCAGGGGATCGTGCATTACCACAATGTCGGGCCGGAAACGGCGGATTTCCGCGGTGAGCTGTGCGCGGAGCGCAAGCGAGTCGAAGACCTCGCCGTCGGGAAGGCGCAAGAAGGTCACGCCTTGGACGCCGAGTTCGCGAGCTGCCGCGAGTTGCTCGGCCTCGCGGACTTCGGCGAAGGACTCGTGGGTGCCCCAGTCTTCAGGCATACCCTTGTCGCCAGAGGTCACAACGACATAATGCACGCTCGTGCCTGCCGCGACCCAGCGAGCAACTGTCCCAGCGCAGAAGAATTCCGGATCGTCCGGATGGGCACCAATGATGAGGACGCGTTCCGCAGTTGGTGGCTCACCGACATGACGTGGCGTGGTCATTGATTACTCTTGCTCCTCTCATCAACTGTCGGATGGCTTACGGTTCGTCTCCATCCACCACTCGTCATAGACTGCACGAGCCAGATCGGCGAGTGCGCGGCGAGTGAGCTCTGCATCGTGGACATCGCGGGCGAGAAGCACGAGTGTGGCTCGGCCGTGCGGGGCCCACAGGAGCGCGGCATCGTGGAGAAAACCTGGTAGACTCCCGGTCTTGTTTCCTACGCGGACATGAGCGGGAAGTCGGGCGGGGATAATGTCGCGAAACTGCTGCGCAGTCAGAATCATCCGCAAATCCGTAAGCCATGGCCCTTCTGGGATGATCTCACCCTTTTCCACGGATACCAAGAGCTGAGCGAGATCGCGGGCACTCGTGACATTTTCTTCCTCGCCGGGGAGCGCAGCGCGTCCGGCGAAGCGACGGCGGAGAGCGGTCTGGGCGAGACCGAGTTCGCTTGCCAGTGCGGTGAAGGCCGACCAACCCAGGCGGTCGATGAGGAGATTTGATGCGGTATTGTCACTGACAATCACCATCAAGACGGCGAGGTCGCGCAGCGTCAGAGTTGGCTGCTGTTGGAGCCAACGGAGCACACCACTGCCGGGAACAACCAAATCTGGCGTGACTGCTACTGGCTCGTTTGCGTCAAGATCACCGCGGGCGAATGCGCGGTAGAGGGTCACAAGGATGAGCAACTTGATAGTGCTTGCCGCAGTAACAGGGTGATCAGCGTCGTGTGTGATCTCCCATCCACGGTCGAGATCGGAGAAGAAGAGGCTGACACGAGCCGGAACGCGTTCCAGAGCCAACTGGATTGCTCGGGGATGGGACGCCATGGCCGTCCGCACCTTCCGCCTCAGTGGCAGTATAGCGATGTCGATACGATGGGTGCGGCCAGGTTGAGGGGGGCGACAATGCGCGTGCGAGCGGTGACGATTGGGTGGAAAGCGAGCTGGCGTGCCGGCACGATCACGAATGGCGAGGAGATCGCGGGGCTTGCCACACAGATACGCGGGGCTCTTGCGGGGAAGGAGTTCGAGCTTCAGACCGTGCGGTTAGCGACCCAGCCTTTTCCGACCATTGTGTCACCGAATGAGGTACCGGAGTTCGCACGGCAGCTGTGTGAACTGGCTCAGACGTTTGGCTTCGACTATGTCTCGATGGGACCAGCTCGACCGCACGAACGGGCATGGTTCCCAGGGATGCTCGAGGCACTGGTGCGAGAAGAGCGACTCTTCGCTGCAATCGCAGTCACGGACGAGGGGGGAGCGATATCGTTGCCGGCTGTTGGTGACTGTGGACAGGTTATCGCGACCCTCGCCGAGCGGACTCCAGGGGGCTTTGGGAACCTGCGTTTTGCGGCACTTGCCCTTTGTCCACCAGGCATCCCGTTCTTCCCAGCAGCGTATCACGATGGAGGATCACCCGCATTGGCGATTGCTTGGGAAGTGGCGGATGAGGCAGTCGAGGTCTTGAGCACGGCGTCGAATCTCGCGAACGCGGAGCGGCGATTGGAGGAACGCTTGACGGAAGTGGCGACGCGCGTGGTACGCACGGCGCAGGAACTTGCCGAGGCGGTGGGTGTGCGCTTCCTCGGACTCGACTGTTCCCTGGCTCCCTATCCGGAGGAACAGCGAAGTGTCGCCGCAGCATTTGAGCGGCTGGGGTTGGTACCGTTTGGGGGGCCGGGCGTGCTTGCGGTGGCGGCGATGATGACTCGTGTCCTGCAGCGACTCCCGGTGCCGCGGACCGGCTTCTGCGGTCTCATGGTACCGGTGTTAGAGGATGCTGTCCTGGGTCGGCGAGCGCGGGAAGGCCGTTTACATCTTCACAGCCTCCTCTTGGTTTCTGCGGTCTGTGGTGTCGGGTTAGACGTTGTTCCCTTGCCTGGTGACGTCACGGCGCCTCAGCTGAGTGGTATCGTGCTTGATATGGCCACACTTGCGACACGTCTCGGCAAGCCGCTGACAGCGCGTCTGATGCCCATTCCAGGTCATCGTTCCGGAGAGGGTGTACGTTTTGATTTTCCCTTCTTTGCTCCAGCGGGAGTCTTGGCAGTCGAAGGCTTGGTACCGACGCAGTGGTTCGGAAACGATTCTGAACAGAATACTGAGGCAGGTTTAGACGATAGAGGTACGATGTGAGTGGGGCTTGCATCAGCTCTTGTGAGAGAGTAGAATGTTGATGTTGACAGTGTAGGTTGGTGTTTTGGCGGAGGATGACGATGGCCCGGATCGTGATCACTATCGAAGGTGATTCTCAGGAAATCGGTGCGATTCAAGAAGTTCTCCAGCGTCTCGCTGGCTTGGCGGCAGGAGAATTCGAAGTGAGTGAGCTGCCCCGGGCAGCTGGTGAGCGCGAAGCATGGACGTTCGAAGAGTTCCGGCAGTTCTGGAGTCGGCTGCAGGACGGAGCCCGACAGATCTTGGCTGAGATTGCGAAACGTCCCGAAGGGTATCCGATGGTCGAGCTCGAGCGAGCGCTTGGGGTGCCGGCTCGGGTGATTGGGGGGCGCTTGAGCTCGGTCGGGCATGCAATGCGGCGCTTCCCACATAAGGAGGAGCCAGTCGAGTTCCGTACCGGTGGCGACGAGGCGCCAGGCCGGCGGATCTACTTTATGAAGCCAGAAATTGCACGGATGATCCGGCGCTTGGCCAGTGAAGGAGCTGCTGAGGAAGCAGCCGACTCATGAGCGGGCGCTGTGCAAAGAGCGAGCTCGCCCGGTGCTTCCCCACGTGGACGGCTGCAACGTAGTGCCGTCGGCGACGTTCGCTGCCTCATCGGGGCTGACCAAGGTTCCTGCTCGCGCCTGAGT
>DAOTWO010000225.1:0-1509 GCA_034435855.1 Thermomicrobium sp.
GGACCTGACCTTCGACGAGGAGAGGGTTGATGCGGGGGCCACAGTCATCGACCGAGTAGTACTCGAGGAGCTTGATCTCGCCCGTTTCGGGGAAGACTTCCACGACCGCCACGTGGGTGCCGAAGGGGAACAGCGTTCCCTGTGGCGCATAGTAGTCGGTCACGACGAGTCCGGGCTCGATGTCGGCTGGGAGCCCCGGGCTGTAGGCGGCCTGGGCGATCTGAGCGAGGGTGACCGCGCGGTCCGGTGCGCCTTTGACCCGATACTTACCGTCGGCGTACTCCACGTCCTCAACCGCCGCTTCAAGCAAGTGTGCGGCGATGCGGATCGCCTTCTCGCGGATACGCTGCGCGGCCATCAGCATGGCGCCGCCGCCGACAGCCAAACTCCGGCTGCCCATCGTGCCAACGCCTTCCGGGACGCTCTGAGTATCCCCGTGCAGCACGACGATCTGGTCAAAGTCGGCGCCGATTTCGTCCGCGATGATCTGAGCGAGTGCGGTCTCCAGCCCCTGCCCGTGTGGGGACGTGCCTGTATAGGCGATGACGGCTCCGGTTGGTTCAACCCGGATGGAAGCGCTCTCATAGGGACCGAAGCCGCAGATCTCGGTGTAGGTGGCCAGCCCGATGCCGATGTAGCGACCCTGCTGGCGGAGCTCCTGCTGCTTTTGGCGCCACTCGTGGTATCGGGAAATCTCCAGCGCCTTGTTCAACGACTTTTCGTACTCGGCGGAATCGTAGCGAGCGCCGGCGGGTGTCTTATAGGGGAACTTGTCTGGCGGAATGTAATTGATCCGGCGTACCTCGGCCGGGTCCTTCCCGAGCTTGCGGGCGAGCAGATCCATCATCCGTTCTATATAGTAGGCAGCTTCGGGCCGACCGGCACCACGATAAGCCCCAATCGGCGTGGTATTGGTGCAAACGCTATAGGTCTCGATTGCGAGATTGGGGATGGCATAGACACCGACGGACATCATTGCGGTGAGTGGTGCCAAGAGCATGACCTTGGGGTAGCCGCCCAGATCCTGGATGACCTTCAGGCGCAAACCGAGGATCCGTCCCTCCTTGGTCGCCGCCAGTTCATAGTAGGCCACCTGTCCACGTCCTTGGTTGGTGGCGACGAAGTGTTCCGAGCGTGTTTCATACCACTTGACGGGGCGATGCAAATGGAGCGCAATCGCCGCAAGGATGATGTCCTCTGGATAGGCTCCGATCTTGGCACCAAAGCCGCCACCGACTTCCGGTGCAATGACGCGGACCTGGCCGTGGCTGAGCCCCAATGCCTGAGCCAGTGTGTTCCGGTTGTTGTGAGGAGCTTGCGTGGATGACCAGACGGTGACACCCCGGGTCAGCGGATCAGGGGCTGCAGCGACAGCGCGGGGCTCCATCGGTACGGAAACGAGCCGCTGCTGGTAGAAGCGCTGCTTGATGACGATGTCTGCCTCGGCGAACGCCTTGTCAACGTCGCCGTGTTGATGGCTGGTGTGCATCGCGATGTTGTTCTGGAGCG
>DAOTWO010000226.1:0-4342 GCA_034435855.1 Thermomicrobium sp.
GACCGCTCTGCTGACGAACGTGAGGGAGATGATAAGACGAGCGGTTCTGAAACACCCGCCGTGAAGTGACCTTGCCCCGCCGTACGCGAGGCGGCAAAATCGTTCTGAACCCGTTGAAACTGGCAACCACCACACAGCACGCGCGTGACGTGCGTTTCCGAGTCTCTGCTGCCACTCACTGCGCTCGCGTTCTTGTCCTCCTGCGGCTTCGGCGCCAGCCCACGCTGCCCGACAGAGGAAGCGACGGGGGCTCTCCTTCTCTCATTCCCTGATCACAGCCATGGAACGCTGGTCGTGTGACACGGTGCAAGATCCTCCGTTTTGCCGCTGCTTGCGCCTGTGATCGTGCTGAGTTATCCTCCATACGGCGATAACGTCTTGATACGATGCTGAAAAGGAACATGAGAAATTGGAAAGGTAGCGGAAGCGGCAATGTCAGCGCGACTCTTCGTCCGGCAGTCCTCGGGACTTGTGCGCAGTATCTCGGCACTCGATGCCTTCATCGGGAATCTCTTGATCATCAACCTGGTGATCACAGCGACCCAGATTGTTTTGATGCCCTGGCTCTTCCCAGGTCTCAATCTCCCCCTTTCCGTCTTGCTGACTGCCCCGCTTGTCCTGCTCCCCGGGATGGTCTACCTCTTGTACGGGCTCGCCATGCCACGTTCTGGTGGTGATTACGTCTACATTAGTCGGACACTCCATCCAGCGCTCGGCTTTGCAGCCAACTGTTCCGTTGTCCTCTGGAACATGTCCTGGATGGGAGCCTATGCGAACTGGGTCACGACCCAGGGTATCGCCGCGAGCCTCTCGATCACCGGTACCCTTTTCGGAAGCTCCGGTCTCACCGGGTTGGCCGACCGCCTGGCGACACCATGGGTGACTCTCCTCATTGGCACGCTGGTCAATGTCTTTCTTGCCCTTGTCCTGATCAGCGGACTCCGCCGTGCCCTCCTCGTTCAGCGCACCCTTTTCGTGCTCGCCTTCGCTTCGCTCGCACTCGGTGTCTTCGTCGTTGCTTTGTCATCCCACGCGGACTTCCTTGCCCACGCACAACGCTTCTTCGACCCAGCGGCGCTGGAGCAAGCTGCTCGCCAGAGTGGGTTGGAGCTCCCCGCGTCTTGGAATGACCCGCTCCAGACGCTCTATGCGACCGGCCTCAACGCACTCGCGCTCCTCTTTATGTGGTTCGTCCAGTATGCCGGTGGCGAGATCCAACAAGTGCGGCGGACACTGCCCCGCGCTGTGCTCGGTTCCCTCGCGGCTGGAACAGCGATGATAACGCTCATGGCCTGGGCTGCAGCAAAGACGTTCGGTCCCGAATTCCTTGCCGTCTTCAACCACGTCTTCTCCAATGCGCCTGATTCCTATCCGTTCCCTGTTGCGCCCAGTTGGCAACTCTTGCAGAGTCTCTTGACCGAAAATCCGCTCCTCGTCTGGCTCATGGCGGTTGCCTTCATCGCCTGGCCGATGGCCGCCATTATCATGAACCACCTGGCCAACAGCCGCTGTATGTTCGCTTGGGCCTTCGACCGCTTGCTTCCCGAGAAGCTCGCCGAGGTGAATGAGCGGACAGGGAGCCCAGTCGTCGCCGTCCTGCTCAGTGCGATCGGAGCTGAACTGTTCTTGCTGGTTTTCACCTTTTGGGGTGACACAGCTACCTTCTTCGGTGGAAGCACGCTCGGTTATCTGCTCGCTTTTGGCACCACGGCGTTGGCAGGTCTTCTCTGGCCATTCTTACGGCCGGAATCGTTCCGGCGCTCCCCAGCTGCTGTCCGTCTGTTTGGGGTGCCGCTTCTCCCGCTCGCCGGGGCGGGAACACTCCTCTACTTCGCGTTTCTCTTTTGGGCTTTCCTCACCAACCCAGCTTTCGGGTTAGCACGGCTCGGTCTCATCGGTTTCGCACTGTACTGGCTCATCGGGCTGGTCATCTTCCTCGTCAGTTGGCAGATTCGGCGTCGTCAAGGGATCGATCTTTCCCTTGTCTACCGTGAAGTTCCGGCCGAGTGAGGTGCCTCCATGCGCTGGTTCCGCCGAACGGTGAGTCACCAGACGCGTTTTCGTCTCCTCTTCGCGACCGATCTGCACGGTGCTAACCTCGTCTTCCGAAAACTGGTCAATGCCGCCTTGGTCTATGAGGCGAACGCTGTTCTTATTGGCGGTGACCTCACCGGGAAGGTGCTGGTCCCACTCATTCGCCAGGCGCGTGATGGCTGGCTCGTTTCAGTGGATGAGGAGACGAGGCTGCTCGCCAGTGATCGCGAGGCGGAGGCCTACACGACTGAGCTTACCGATCGGGGTGCCTATGTCCTACGCTGTGATCCGGAAACGTTCGAAGCGCTGGAACGCGATCCTAGCCGTCGGCATGAGGCCTTCCTCACCCTCATGCGTGAGCGCCTCCTCCACTGGGTCTCGCTGGCCCGGGAACGTCTGGCACCGCGTGGTATCCGCTTCCTTTGGAACTGTGGAAACGACGACCCGCTCGAACTCGATCCACTCCTTGCTGAGGTTCCAGGTGCGGAGTTCCTTGAAGGACGTGCGATTCCCCTCTTCGGACGTGTCTGGCTCGCCAGCGTGGGGGCCGCCAATCTCACACCGTGGAACTGCCCACGCGATATGCCCGAGGAGGAGCTCGCACGCCGCATCGACGCTGTCGCAACACAGATCCCCAGAGAAGATCTTCCGTTTGCGATCTTCAACGTCCACTGCCCACCATACGGGAGTGGCCTCGATCTCGCACCGCGCCTCGACGAAACGCTCAAGCCGGTGGTCGTCGGCGGTGTCGTCGAGACGGTGCCGGTCGGGAGCACTGCTGTCCGAGCGGCGATCGAGCGCTACCAGCCCCAACTCGGCCTGCACGGCCACATCCACGAGTCGCGTGGCGCTCAGCGGCTCGGACGTACCCTCTGCCTCAACCCCGGCAGCGAGTACCAGGACGGGGTTCTGCGCGCTGCCGTCATCGACTTCGTAGGCGATACCGTGCAAAACTACCTGCTGGTGAGCGCCTAAGTTTGCTGGAGGAACGCGTTGTGCTGACACGCTACTGCGTCGCCGCGATCCAGTTCGAGCCGGTCTTCGCTGCCAAGGAACGCAACATCGAACGTCTGCTCACACTCTGTGCGGAAGCAGCGCAGAGCGGCGCGCGCCTTATCGTAACGCCCGAGATGGCGACGACTGGCTACTGCTGGTATGACCGGGCGGAAATTGCTCCCTTCGTCGAGCCGATCCCCGGGCCGACGACCGATCGCTTTGCGATGCTCGCGCGCGAGCACAACTGTTTTCTCGTGTTGGGCCTCCCCGAGGTTGATCCCCGGACAGGAATCTTTTACAACAGCGCCGCGTTTCTCGGGCCTTCTGGGGTCATCGGCGTCTACCGTAAGACGCATAGTTTCATCAGTGAGCCCAAGTGGGCGAAGGACGGTGATCGCGGCTTCCCGGTTTGGGAGACGGAACTTGGGCGCATCGGCATCCTCATCTGTATGGACGCTGATTACTTCGAGCCTGCACGGATTCTCGCGCTTCAGGGTGCCGATATTCTCTGCTTCCCGACCAATTGGCTGCTCGAAAAGGGCCCTGGAGCAGCGTGGATGGCACGAGCTTTCGAGAACGGCTGCTACCTTATCGCGGCTGATCGGTATGGCTGCGAGCGCGGTGTGCAGTTCTCCGGTGGCTCGGCCATGATCGATCCGGACGGCCGGATCCAGTCGCGGCTCGATACCGGGGACGGGATCGTTTATGGAGCGGTGGATCTTGAGCGTGCCTGGGAGAAACGGTTTCCAGGAGCGACGACGTCAGACAAGCTCCTCGCACGGCGTCCAGAGTTCTACGATACGCTGACGCTCAATGCGTACCTCTGGAACCCGCTCGAGTTCCATGGGCTCTATGGCCACCGCCCACTCCCACCTGGTCGGCGAAGCCGCGTCGCGGTTGTCCAGTTGCAGCCGCTCTCTGGGGCGTTCGCGGGAAATCTTGCAGCGATCGAGCGAGTGTTGGAGACCCTGCCGCGCGAGACGCGTCTCGTCGTCTTCCCCGAATATGCGCTCACGGGTGTTCCGCACGACGCCGATGAGGCCGCACGGCTCGCGCTCCCCGTGGCGGATGCGGTCACTGCGCTCCATCGCCTCGCCCGCCAGTGTCGGACGGTCGTTGCAGCAGGCTTCCTCGAGCGCCTTCCTGATGGCGTTGCCTCGAGCGTCGTTTTGGTCGGTCCGCGCGGACTCCTCGCGGCGTATCGGAAGACGCATGTGGTCGGCTGGGAGCGCGCGTTCCTGACGCCGGGGAATGCGCGGCCACCAGTTGTCGATCTCCCGCTTGGCCGCGTCGGACTGATCCTCGGAAGCGA
>DAOTWO010000227.1:0-3440 GCA_034435855.1 Thermomicrobium sp.
GCCGCGCTGTTTCCAGCTCCTGGCAGACCATGGAGAAACCACCATCCCCAAGTACTGCTAGAACCGGTACCTCCAGCCGCGCCAACTTCGCTCCGATCGCTGCCGCTAACCCATACCCCATCCCTGAGAGCCCATTCGACATCCAGAACGTTTCCGGGTACCGACTCGGCCAGAACTGGCCAAACAGATACTTGTGTGAGCCGACATCGGTCGTGACGATCGTCTCCGGCGGCAGAACGTTCGCGAACACGGAGACGATCCGCACTGGCGCCAGTCCTTGCGCCGGCGCTCGACTCCGGCCGGCGGCAATCGCCTTCCGCTCCACCTGTACATCCTGGAACGGCCGCTCCCAGACACGTGGTGGCGCGAGCTCATCCAGCGCCGCCAGCAACGCTCCATGATCAGCCACGATCAACTCACGGCGCGGCAGCACGCCCGTGGCCTGCGCCGACTCCAGCACCCAGACAATCGGCACGTGAGCATGCCAGGTCTTGTCCACCTCAACCGGATCGAAGCCGAACCCGACAATGAGGTCCGCTCGTTGCACAACCTCCACCATAAGGTCATCAATCGCCATGCCACCAACCACGCCGACGAAGTCTGTGGCCTCGTCCTGCTCATCGATAAGGCCCTTGACCTTCGGGGTTACCGCGACGGGCAACCGCCATGACCGCAGCCACTGCCGGAGCAGTGGTGCCCGTTCCGGGCGCACACCAAGCCCAACAATGACCAGCGGTCGTTCGGCGGCAGCCAGTCGTTGGGCGAGCTCCTGGGCGGCACGGCGGGCGTTCTCCTCCTGCCCAGTCAATACTGGGGCTGTGGGGTGTCCACCCTCGTGGAGCAACGATGCCGGCTGCACCGCATCTTCAGCGGAGAGCGTGAGGTACGCCGGCCCCTGTGGTTCGCTGGTGCAGGCCCAAAGAGCCCGCTGCACCGCAGACTGCGGGTCGAGCGGCGTGACCGCCTCTACATGCTTGACAATCGGACGGTACACCTCGTGGAGGGGCAGGCGCTGGTGCGTGTGGCTCACCGGCCAACTCACAGGGAGATCGGCAGTGATCGCCAAGAGTGGCTCTCGATCCAGCCAAGCATTGGCGAGCGGCAGCATCAGGTTGGCTGCACCGGGACCGAGCGTTGCGACAGCCACCCCAGCTGTGCGACGGAGTTTCCCGTACACTGCAGCCGCCGTACCGGCGACGGCTTCATGCCGGCAGAGCGTGAAGGAGATTCCAGCCCGTCGCAAGGCGTCGAGGAGGACTAACACCTCGCCACCCGGCAGCCCAAACGCCCGGTCTACTCCAGCTGACCGGAGTTCCCGCGCAACCACCTCCGCCACAGTCGGCATAGCAGTCCCCTTCCGCTCCAGTCACACGCAACTGCCAGTGTACGACGCCCTCACCCTCACCTCAACGATGAAGCTACTCGCGCCCTCCCCAACACTCCTCACCACTGGATCACCACTGGACCACTTACCCCCGCACACAGTCGGCCGCATCCGTAGGGAAAAGACGTGCACGGTAGGCGCGTTGCCAGGCACGCTATTCAGTTGGCCTCATCCGCAGGGAAAAGACCGCGGGGATGAGGGCCCTCGACTGCATGTCCCGCCGCCCGAGCGTGGAGACACCCTCCGAACCCGCTGTCTGCACCGTCAGAGCCGATTCGGTTCCTCGGGAGCTTCCTCGCCCCAATCCGCCAAGCGATGCGGCGGTTCAGCTCTACTGAACGTGTGCCTCGTCGAGCCGGTCGCCCAGCCGTACACTTGGCGTGCCACGAGACGGCATGCGTCACAGGAGGATTCAGATGGCTGAACGGGTCGAAGTGGCCCCGGCACCAGGAACGCGCGAACTCCATCATGTCGAGATCGCCGAAGCGTACGTCGAGGCGCTCCTCGCGCACGGTGTCTCCTACCTCTTCCTCAACCCCGGCACCGATACCTTCCCGATCCAAGAAGCGATCGCCAAACGCCGCGCACTTGGGCAGCCAGCACCGCAGGTCGTCCTGTGCCCCTTCGAGGTTCCAGCACTCGCGGCCGCGCACGGCTACTACGCGGTCTCTGGCCGGCCACAAGCCGTCCTGGTCCATGTTGATGTCGGGACACAAAACCTGGGAGCGATGGTGCATAACGCCCAGCGTGGCCGCGCCGCCGTCCTCCTCAGTGCTGGACGCGCTCCCTACACCACCGACCCCAGCGTTCGTGGAACCCGCGACGGCTACATCCACTGGCTGCAGGAGCAGCTCGATCAGCACGGCATCGTCCGCAACTACGTGAAGTGGGACTATGAACTCCGCCGCCCTGACCAAGTCGCCGAGGTCGTTACCCGCGCCTACCAGATTGCGGAGAGCGATCCTCCTGGCCCGGTCTACCTCACCTTGCCACGCGAGGTGATCATGGCACGGGTCGAGCGTGTGCGCATCCCCGACCCCCGCCGCTTCCCGCCGGCTCGCCTTGGTGCTGGCGATCCTGACCTTCTCCGCCAGGCCGCCGAGCTCCTCGTCCGCGCCGAGCGTCCCCTGGTCCTCACCGCCGCAAGCGGCCGCTCTCGTGCTGGGTGGGACGGGCTTCTCGAACTCGCCGAACTCCTTGCCCTCCCAGTCGTCGAGTGGCGGACACGCGCCAACTTCCCAGCGGATCATCCGCTGCACCAGGGCTACAACTACGGGCTTGAGCACGGCCTTGCCGAGGCAGACGTCGTCCTGATCCTCGACCACGACGTGCCATACATCCCGACACGAACACCACTCCCCGCAGATGCCACGGTCATCCAGATCGACCTGGATCCCGTCAAGGAGCGCATCCCGTTGTGGAGCTTCCCGGTTGATCTCCCAATCCGCGCCGATACCGGCGCAGCCTTACCATCTCTCGCCGCAGCCGCTCGCGATCTGCTGACTGAAGGAGACCGTCGGCGAATCGAGGAGCGCCGTCAGCGTCTCACCGCCGCCTCAGCCGCCCGACGCGCCGAGTGGCGACAACGCGCTGCTGCTCAGGCCACTACCCGCCCGATCACCGTCGAATGGCTTGGCTACTGCCTCGAGGAGTTTCGGCGTGAAAACCCTGACCTCCTCATCATCGACGAAGCGATCACGAGCCAGGAGCCGCTCTTCTGCCAGATCCAGTCCACCTCCTACGGAAGCTGGTACCAGAGTGGGGGATCGGGTCTCGGCTGGGGGCTCGGCGCGGCGATCGGAGCCAAGCTGGCCGCTCCGGATCGCACCGTGCTCGGCTTGATCGGCGACGGCTCCTTCCTGTTCGGCGTCCCCGAGGCGAGTCTGTGGATCGCACGGCAGGCCAAGGCACCCATCCTCATCGTAATTGTGAACAACGCCTGTTATAACGCCACCAAGCGCCCACTCGTCGCAGCATATCCGGAGGGATACTCCGTCAAGACCGGCGAGTTCGTCGGTATCGAACTCGCGCCCACCCCACGTTTTGATCTCCTCGC
>DAOTWO010000228.1:0-3801 GCA_034435855.1 Thermomicrobium sp.
AGTGCATTTCGATCAGGCCTCCGGAGAGGTGAATTAAGAGTGCGGCGTAGGCCATGAGAAGAGCTGCAACAAGGAGACGGTAGTACCGAGAGCCAGCGAGCAGCGGATAAGCCGCGGTCGCGATGGCGCTCAGGATTGTTGCTCCAGCGAGAGCTTGCCATAACGGGTGTTTGGCGAAGAGCAGGGTGACCGCAAGAGCGGCAACAGCGTGACCCCACAGCACCCAGAGGCTGATCCGATCACGTGACCGATCCGCGACTTGCACCGATGTGCCAGCGATGCTCACCTCATACCCCCTCGTCAAATCGGCTCCGTCTTGTTCTGTCCGGAAATGTCGGCAGATCCCGTGCACTTCTGAAGCCTGGTGACAAGCATGGGGGCAGGGTGTGCGTCTCCGGGTCGGTACGGAGAACGGAGGTACCAGCGATGAGGCAAAACCGCCGATCCCGTGCAGCCCTGAGTGTTCGCTGCCAGCGTTGACTGTGGGCGTTTAGCGAGGGAAATCTAGGAGTGGCTCAGCCATGTTCTTCCGTAGTCACGCATGGCGCGAATGAGAGGCAACAGGGCGCGACCACGAGGGGTAAGGGCGTAGCGTGTCCGGAGGCCGTTGGATTCCAGACGGTGAATCATGCCAGCTGCTTCCAGTTGCTTGAGGCGAGCCGACAGGGTTTTTGGACTGATCCCTTGAATGGAGCGCTCGAGTTCACTAAACCGTGAAAGGCCGCGAGCGAGATCACGGACAATTAACGGCGTCCAGCGGTCGCAGAGGATCGCAGCAGTCTGCGCCAGCGGACAACGCTCTGGTGGCAGGGGAGCTGACTGCATAGGGAACACACCTCCGTCATAGGACGCGGTATGCTCGACGGGGCCGTATGGCAGTGGGTCGTCCGTCTCCGGTTGCCAGGGTAGCATTGCACGATCGTCAAAACAAGGGATCGCACGACGGCTATTGGTCCGGTTGACAGGGTGGAGCCAGGTAAATGATTGAGGCGGGATGAACGGCCGGTGGCATGGAGAGAGGGGTTATGAGGGACCGCAGGGAGGCATATCGGTTGCCAGTCTGGCCGCGGGCGACGATGTACAGCTTGCCACCAGGTCGCATGAGTGCAATCGGTGCTGCGGTCACACTGGTTGGTGCGGTAAGTCTAGCGATTCTCACCGTACGGTTCGGTCCTCTGCTAGCGACGTTGGCACTTGGCGCGGTTCTCGTTGCGATTGTCATCGCGTCGGATGTCCGGGCCGGGCTCTGGGTCGTGCTCGCTATCGCTGCTTTGCTCCCGTACGCCGTCATTCCGGTGAAAGTGATTATTACTCCTCCCATTCTAGAACTCGTCGGGCTTAGCGTGCTCGGCGTATGGCTGCTCCAGCTTTTCTTGCGTCGGGATGTTGGTATCCCGCCACATCCCGTTCTGCTTGGTCTGGTCCTCTTCCTAGCTCTGACGTTGTTCGCATTCGTGCTTGGTATCGGTCGCGGTTACACAACCCAAACCTATCATGACTATGCCAAGTTTCTGATCAGTTCGAGTCTTTTCTTCGTTGCTTGGTCGTCGCTTCGGACACTTCACGATTTTCGACGGATGACAGTCGTATTTCTCGGGGTTACAAGCACGGCCGCACTGGTTGGACTTGCACTCTATGCGGGCGGACCAACCTTCACGCTGGCTGTGTTGGCGCGACTCGTGCCTTACGGGTATCCGACATCGCGCATCGTGCGCTTCATCGAGGATGATCCGACGAAGCCGATGCGACTCACGAGTACAAGTGTTGACCCGAACTCGTTTGCGGGATTGCTTGCACTCGCGTTCGTCGTCGGCGTCGCGCAATTCGTGGCGCGTCGACCAGTGGTGCCGCGTTGGTTGGCGCTGGTGGCGAGCGTCGTCTCTGGGTTGGCCTTGCTCCTGACCTATTCTCGTGCGGGATGGTTGGGGGCGGCATTTGGAATTGGAATCGTCGCGATCGTCCGTTATCGGTGGCTCCTTCTCCCCGGGGGAATGGGATTCGTGGGGGCGATCGCTTTCGGGATTGGCGAGGGCTTCTTCCAAAGACTCTGGCAAGGCTTCACGCTCCAGGATCGGGCGACCCAGATGCGTTTGGAGGAGTATCGGACTGCGCTGGCGATCCTGCGCGAGTATCCAGCGTTCGGTGTCGGATTTGGGCAGGCACCGACGGTAGAACTTTGGACAGGCGTTTCGAGCATCTACTTGCTTGTGGCTGAGCGGATGGGATTACTCGGCCTTGGTACGTTTCTGCTGGTCGTCGTTGGAATACTGGGCATTGGGTGGCGAGCATGGCGTCAGGTGGGATGGGACAAGCGAAGTGACCTCCTCGTGGCCTGGCTCGGCGCACAGGGAGCGGCGTTGCTTATTGGGCTCTTCGATCACTACTACATGAACATCAGTTTTCCCCATATGGTTTTGATCTTCTGGTTCACGCATGTGATGGTCTTGGGGCTTGCGGTGCGAGTTCTGGGAAGTGTTCAGGAGGGGAAAAGTGGCACAGGAGAGGGCTGATCGCGAGCGAACGATACGGAATTTGCGGATTGCGGGGCCGACTCCACTACCGCCAGCGGTTCTTGCTGCGATGCAGCGACCGATGGTTCCGCATCGTGGTGTGTGGTTCCGGGGTTTTGTGAAAGCACTTCTTGGGCGCCTCCGAGTCTTGCATCGGACAGACGGCGAAGTCTTTGTCCTCCCTGGTACAGGGTCGGCAGGATGGGAAATCGCCATTGTCAACCTCTTGGTGCCCGGAGATCGCATTCTCCTCTTGGTCAACGGCGATTTTGGTGAGCGTTGGTGGCGGGTCGCCGAACGATACGGGGTGGAACTGATTGTTCGCCAGATCCCGTACGGGCGGGCGTTCAGAGCTGAGCAGGTGGCGCGCTGGTTGGAGGAGTGCCGCGGGGTACGTGCGGTGTTTATCGTGTATAATGAGACATCGACCGGGGTAACAAATCCGCTGCCGGAAATCTCGGCTGTGGTGCGCAGTGCTGGAGCACTGCTCGCTGTTGATGGTGTGAGTGCGGTGGGCGGACTGCCGCTGGAGATGGATGCCTGGGGGATCGATCTCATCTTCAGCGGGTCACAGAAAGCATGGATGTGCCCACCGGGACTTGTCATTGTGGGCGTTGGACCACGAGCCTGGGAGGCCGTCGAGCGAGCGGGCTTTCCACGGGCGTTCTGGGACCTTCGAGAGTACCGGACGGCGGCACGCAGCGGCGATCTCCCGTCGACGGCTCCAATTAGCCTCCTTTACGCGCTCGATGCAGCAGTTGGGTTGATCGAGGCAGAGAGGCTCGAGAACGTGTGGAGGCGACACCAGGAGGTTGCAGCGTGGTTTCGTATGGCAGCTCAGGAGCTTGGTCTGCGTTGCTTTGCCGAACCAGGCTACGAGAGTGCGACTGTCACAGCGCTCGAACCGCCGCCGGGAATTGGAGCTGATGAACTGGTCACTCGGTTAGAGGAGCAGTACGGAATCGCGGTGAACGGGGGCCAGGGGCGTCTGAAGGGGAAGATCATCCGCGTGGGGCATATGGGTTGGGTGCAGCGCTGTGATCTCGAGGACGTTGTCCAGGCACTGGCTCAAGAACTCCAGGCCCGTGAGTCGTGGAGGTGTCTCTGAGGCGATCGAGCTAGTTGGAGCGCTCGGATTCGCATCCAGAGCCATGTCGCCGTGGAGCTGCGGGGCTCTTGGAGAGGGCAGTGACAGTCGATGCCCGTCGGTGCTTGTCGGAGAGCGAAGGAGTGGCTATACTAACGGCGGTGTCTCGCTAACCGACGGCTCGAACGAGACCGGAGGGTTGGC
>DAOTWO010000229.1:0-2051 GCA_034435855.1 Thermomicrobium sp.
GCCTGATCGAGCACTTCGTTGCAGCGACGAATGAGCTCGATCCCGCGCTGATACTCGCGGATCGCTTCGGCCAGCGGGAGGTCACCGGCTTCGAGCTTTTGGACAATTAACTCCACCTCACTCACCATCGCTTCAAAGAGATCGATCGGATGTGGCGGGACAGCAGCGCCGTCACGGTGCTCAGCCATGAGATCCCCCTCCCGTTCCCTTTGGCTGTACCGCCTGTACGGATGTCTCAGCAGTGCCGTCGCTGAAGTGGAGTCGGAGTCGTTGCCCGATCGTCACGTGGTTTACCGATCGGACGAGGTTACCGCTGGCCATGTCCTCCGCAAGGAGATAGCCACGCTCGAGGGGACCGTAGGGACTCAGGAGTTCCAGTTCGCGGGCGAGTGTGCGAACGTGGTTACGCGCGCGAAGCAAGTGATGTGTGATCGCGAGATCGAGTCGCTGTGCTGACTGGTCCAGACGTTGCCGTAGGTTATCCATGCGATGACGCGGAGCCGTGCGCTGGAGCCGATGTTCCAGCTGGTTCACGCGCTCGCGGGATGCCTCGACTCGTCGAGCGATCAGTTCGTTGAGTCGCTCCGAGAGGCCTTGTAGCCAACTGAGGAGTGTCGCACGGTCGTTCGGCGTCACGAGCTCCGCAGCAGCCGAGGGGGTCGGTGCACGGAGGTCAGCGACATAGTCGCAGATTGTCCAGTCGGTCTGGTGACCAACCGCCGAGACGACCGGTATGCGGCAAGCGAAGACGGTCCGGGCGAGCCGCTCATCATTGAAGCACCAGAGGTCCTCAAGTGATCCGCCCCCGCGTGCGATGATGACGACCTGTGCGCGCCCGTCTGCTTGGACGGCTTGGAGCGCCGCAATCAGTGACTCAACTGCGCCGTCACCCTGGACACGTGCTGGGGCGAGGATCAGGTGCACGTAGGGATAGCGACGACGGAGGACGCTCTGGATATCGTGCCAGACCGCGCCGTGCGGCGAGGTGACGACTGCGATACAGCGGGGGAGTTGTGGCAGTGAGCGCTTGCGTGTTTCGTCAAACAGCCCCTCACGCTCCAGCTTTTGCTTTAAGAGCTCGAACTGCTGCCGTAAAGCTCCATCGCCCAGCGGTTCAAGGTGATCGACGTAGAGCTGGTACACCCCGTCACGCTCGTAGACACCTATCGAGCCGGTCGCGACGACCTCATCACCGTCGCGTGGGAGATATGGAAGCCACTGGGCAGTGCTACGGAAGAGTACGCAGCGGAGTAGTGCTTCTCCCTCGCGTAAGCTGAAGTACCAATGCCCGCTCGCATAGGTTCGAGCGTTGGTGATTTCGCCACGCACGCGCACGAACTGGAGCTCGGGTTGAGCCTCAAGCAGGTCTTTGATCCGCTGCGTCAGCTCGGCGACGCCAATCGCCTCGCTCCCGAGCACGCTATCCTCCTTGCGTCAGTCCGGTCGTAGACGCATGAGTGGCTGTCCGTATTCTACCGGTTGCCCATTCTCGACGAGAATCTCGACGATCGTCCCGGAACGTTCAGCGACGATCTCATTCATCACCTTCATCGCTTCGATAATTGCCACCACTTGTCCTGGCTCAACATGATCCCCGACCCGGACGAATGGATCGGCGCCAGGGCGTGGTGCAGCGTAAAAGGTGCCGACCATCGGTGCAGCAATTGTCTCAAGCTGCTCGGTTGGAGGTGCTTCAGGCGCAGGCGTCATGACGGGAGTGGTGGCCACGCTCGTGGTGGTTGAGACGGTCGAGGTGATTTGAGCCGATTCCAGGGCGATCCGGAGATCGCCCTGGACCACCTCGAGTCGCTGGAGTCCAGCGCTACGCATCACCTCGACAAGTTCGCGCACCACCCGTGTCAGCGCCGCGTAGTTCTGACCGGAGGCTGACTCCAGTTGTGGGCTTTCGGCCATTGCTAGCTCACTCGCTCAATGTACTCGCCAGTGCGCGTATCGACACGGACGACATCGCCGACTTCGACAAAGAAGGGGACGGTCACGACCAGTCCCGTCTCCAGTGTCGCTGGCTTGCCGCCGCCCGACTGCGTGTC
>DAOTWO010000230.1:0-12434 GCA_034435855.1 Thermomicrobium sp.
GCTGCGGACGGTAGTACTCCCTCGTCCGTGTGCTCCGGACACGTGGGACCGGGTGAGGTCACTAGCCACCACTCGACGGGTCTCGAACGCGGTCGCGTTCCCTCCCTGCCTCCCCACTCGTGTAGCCATGCCTACCGGGATGAGAGTGCTCACAGGTCACCAGGGCCGTGACGTGCTTCTCCTGTTTCGCGCCAAGTGGGGTGAGGACTCACCTGATGGGCACTCGCCAAAGACGTCTGAACCAGTGAAACCGCCCGTGGGGGCATCCCCGGATATGGTGGGACGGAGCGGGAACAATCCTGCACCTGTTGACGATGGCTTGCTCGCAAGGCTTGCGCTCCATACCGTGTCTTCTGCACCCGAGTGGAGCGCATCTTTCGTGCGCCTGGCGTTCTGCCGCAGCGAGAGGAGTGTTCAAGTGGGTGAGTGAACCGCGCGCCCAATCTGCCCAGCTCGTAGCGGACGGTCTCCGGACGTGAGTATCTCCTGGGGCGGTGCTGTGCACCCCGACCGTGTGTTGGCTCATTCTGGTTCGGGACGCGGAAACCGCGCTGGCCGAGCCCCTACAGCCTGGGCGTACTGTCTCCTCCCCATGAGGGTGGTGCCAGCGGGAGCGGTGGCTCGTTCCCAGTAAGGGATGGGCCACAGTGCACTCGAGCAGCAAGACCAACCCGCAACCCTTGCTCTGCCTGCCAGAGGAAACCGGGTTAGGAGCGGTGGACAAAAGAGCCAGGCAGCAACACCGCTCGAGGAAGACGCTTACGCTGCAGAACCGATGGTCGGAGCGCGCGAGCGACGGGGCGGCCGAGAGGGTGCGTGGACGTTCGTCCGTCGCTGCTGCCTTGGTGCTCGTTTGAGCGATGACGCGGTATGCCGAGGAGGAGGGCGTTCTCGGACGAGGGGATGGGGACGGGTTTGGGCTCCTGACGAGTGACGGAGCACCACGTGCTGCCGGGACGATCGGCGTGGGCAGTCCGGGACGAATGGGTGGGGTGTGGCGGGCGAGCACTCCCTCAAGCGCGGGATACGTCCTGCCGTTCTCTTTGCTGAGGGATAGTCCGGAGAGGGAGAACCAGGGTGAGTGAGGAGCTCCTGCGACGGGTTGGTGAGAAGATCTTTCCCTGCCTCGGGTTTAGCCCGACCGAACTCTTGTGGCAGCGGCTGGCGCGGGTCGTGCAGCAGGAGGCAAAGCGGGCCGGTGCGGCCAGCGCCGACGAGTTCCTGCAGCGGGCACTGCGGGGCGAGCGAGCGGTGCTGGAAGCGATCTGCCAAGGGCTTACGATCAATGAGACCTACTTCTTTCGTGAGCCGAAGCACTTCGACGCTCTCCGACAGCTCCTGCCCGAACTCGCGGCGCTGCAACGGCCGCTACGAATCCTCTCGGCTGGATGCTCGAGTGGTGAGGAGCCGTACTCTCTGGCAATGATGGCTCAGGATGTGCTTGGTCCGCTTGGCCACAGCTTCGAAATCTTGGGAGTCGATTTTGATGCTGAGGCGCTGGAGCGCGCTCGACACGGTTGCTATCGGTCTTGGTCGTTCCGTGACCAGGGGATGGAGCGGGCACGTGCGTATGTTGAGCAACGTGGCGAACTGTGGTGCGTGCGGGAGAGCATTCGGGCACACGTGACGTTCCAGCAGCTGAACCTGATTGAACGAGTGCCAACCGGGCCATTTGCTGTGATCTTCTGTCGGAATACCCTCATGTACTTCACGACCGAGCACCGGAACGCGATTGTGCGGCGTTTCACTGAGGAGCTCTTGCCCGGGGGGGTGCTCGTTATCGGTTCGGCCGAGACCCTGGAGCGGCCGCCGAGCGAACTCGAGCGGGTGACCGTTGCGGGAGCGTATCTCTATCGAAAACGCTCGCGCCAGACCAGCGTCACGGCGGTGACGGAGGGGGAACCACTCCGGGTGCTGCTTTTCAGCACATCGCCCGTCACGAGGGTCGCTATTCGGCAGGCGCTGCGTCTTCTGCCGGGTGTCGAGCTCGCTGGCGAGGTGCGCTCGTTCGAGGAGGTGCGGACGCGCCTCGAGGACCTCCCAGCGGTTGTGCTTGTCGATGCCTTGGAGAGTGAGAGCGTACTCGAACGGCTGGCAGGTGTGCAGGGCTGGCCGCTCGTTGTTCTTGTTGGTCCTGGAGTGTTACCGCCGCGCGGTGTTCCGGCTGTTGTGGTACCGGAACTTGTTCCCGGTGCAGTGCGGCGGGTGGCTCCGGAGCTTGGCGAGGCACTCGCTGCGGCCCGATCGCGCTTCCGTGATCGGCCGAAGGTCGAGGGTTCTGCGAAAGTGGGAACAGGGATACTGAGGAAACCGAGCCTGGTTGGGAGTGCGGTGCGCCCGAACGGACGGTCTGGTGCGGGGGCACCTGCTGACCCGGTACGTCGTACCGCTGAGCGACTCTTGCTGATCGGCTCGTCCACTGGTGGCCCGGCGGTTGTGGCGGAGCTCGTGGCAGCGCTGCCGCTCGGCCTTGGGCTTGGGGTGCTGGTGGTCCAACACATGCCACCGAATTTCACACGAAGCTTTGCCGAGCGGTTGGCGCGGGTCGGCCAGTACGCGGCACGTGAGGCGGAGGATGGGGAGCTCGTGATGGCGGACACCGTGTTGGTGGCGCCCGGCGGTCGAAATCTGCTGCTGACGCGGGCAGGAAGGGTGCAGGTCGTGCCGCCGGATCCAGAGGATATCTACGTGCCGAATGTGAACCGGGCATTCGTCTCGGTGGCGCGGGCTGGCTGGGGGCCGCGGGTCATGGCGGTGATCCTAACCGGGATGGGGGATGACGGGGCGGTGGGGATGGCCGAACTCCGGGCAGCAGGTGCCTCCACGCTCGTGCAGCGCCCAGAGGAGGCGGTGGTGTCTGGAATGATCGAGGCAGCGCTGGCGCGGGGCGGGGTGCAGAAGGTTGTGTCCGCTGCCGATATCCCTAGTGAGGTCGTGCGTTGGGCTCAGCGTGGTGTCATGGTTCCGCCACGCTGAGTCGGGAAGAGCAGATGGGGGGCGCAATGTTGAAGGTACTCATTGCCGATGACTCGAAAATGATGCGTGTCATGCACGTCCGCTCACTGCGTCAGGTGGGCTACGAGGTGGAGGTCAGCGAAGCGAACAATGGTGAGGAGGCCCTGGCGCAGTTTGAGCCGGGCAAGTTTGATCTCGTCATTGTCGACTGGAACATGCCGGGGATGGACGGCATTGAGTTTGTCCGAGCGGCGAGGGAGAAAGAGAACGGCGCAGCTCGGCGGACACCGATCCTGATGATCACCAGTCAGAGTACCGAAGAGCAGATGCTGAAGGCGAAGGACGCTGGGGTTGACAACCTTTTGACGAAGCCAGTGACCCCCGAAGCGCTTGGCGCTGCGCTGGAAATGCTGCTGGCCCGTGCCTGAGGGGTGGAGCCGAGACGGGGAGGAGCGGTGTCGTGAGCCACGCGATTGTGCAGGAGCTGACGACGAGCGGCCGGCTGGTGGAGTTCATCGGGCAGGCGGCGCGTGAAGCGCTCGAGCCACTCTGCGGCGTGGACGTGACCGTCGTCGGAGAGGCTGAACTCCCGTGGGCGCATCCCCCAGTGGGAATCGCCCTCGTGACGGTGGTGGATACAAGCGGCGGAGGGTTTCAAGCCGTCGTCTGGCTTGGTGGAGAACTGGGGGCACTTGCCTCGGTCGCTGAGGTCTTGCTCGGAGAGCGGCCGGAGGGTGAGGACGAGATGTTGCAGGATGCCGTCCGAGAGTTGACCAACATCCTGGCTGGGCAAATTCAGCGGCATCTTGCTGGAGTAGGGTTGCAGATGGGACTTGGACTCCCGGTGTATGTGAGTGGAGCAAAGAGCCTGAACGTGGGAGCGAGTCTTTCCAGAGGAGCTGCAGTGCGAGTGCAGGTTGGGTTGCCTGACCAGCCGGTGCTCGATGTCGGGTTTGCTGCTAAGGAGGGCTAGAAGCAGCAAGGAGTACGCCATGACGGTCAAGGTTGCGCCGGTCTTTCCAGCAAGTGCGCCCCTGACGCGCAATCCCAAGGTGCCTCAAAAATACCGACCGGTGCTCTGGGAACAGCATCTTCTCCCGACGGTGGCCGAGAACTTGGCGACGTTGCTGGGGATTGCGGTCGGGTTTCTTCCGGAGTCGATCGTCGGCGCACCGTTCGAGCGGAGGAAGTTCCCGGCTCAGTCGGGATGGGCGTTGGCCCGTTTCCGGATCAACCTGCTCGACGAGCAGGTACCGGCGTACCTCCTCCAGCCACTAGCCGAAGCGCTCGACTGGGGAGCGATCGGGTTACGTCGCCCGGCGGCGACGCGTGAGGCGCCGGTGGTCGGCAAGGACGGGGTGCAGCTTAGCGAAGCGCAAGAAATGGACCTTGCAGCCTACCATGAGGTTTGCAATGTTGTGACCTGTGGGGTGCTAGCACGCGCGTGGCGGAACAAGCTGGAACGACCGCTGTACATCCTGTTGGATGGGGTGGAAGCCGTCACACCGGAGCAGTTCCCGGCGGAGCTCGAGCAGGGGAAGTGGCTCATCTTGCAGGCGAGCTTCGGCTACAGCGAGCGGCCGGTTAAGCCGGTCAAGGGGCAGCCGCCCCAGTATGAGAAGCAGACGGTCTGGCTTTTTGTCGTGCCAGAATCTCTGGCCCTGGCGGCGCTTTGGGGTACACCGGACGGGCGAGAGAAGGACAAAACAGCATGGCTCGTGAGTACGGGGCAGTGGAAGTAACGAGGATCGAGGCGTAGCCACTTGGCGATAGATCAGGGCGTTCGACCAAGTGGGACTACAGACAAGAGAGTCGATTGCGGCATTGCTCGTCTCCTGGGAGGGTGGAGTGTATCGTCCAGTGTTGGCAAGATCTGGTGTTCGCATTGGCTCTTGCAGGTGCGTGCTTGTCCGCAGTCGTGCTCGGAATTGAGTGATGGAACGTGCCTCTTCAGCTGATCTCACGGCGTGGGAACGGCGGATCGTGCTGGCAAGACCGCTCCTGGCTGCCCAAGGGAGATACTCAGCCGGCCAAGGGTATTCCTTACATGAAGGAAGTCGCAGGTGCGAAGAGTGTCATTCGTTGGGTCGAGTAGCTCTGCCTCAGGGGTGATGGTCTTCGCAAGTGGCACCTGCTCCGGGGGCGTGTCTCGGGGCTGGTGCATTTGCCGAAACCCCGCCGTGCATCCACCGAGGGCTGGCACAACAGAGCACAGTTGAGGCTCTCGTGGCACGTGCATCCGGCGAATGTCGGGCGCTGCTGTGTTTTCGGTTTGGGCATTCCTGCACACCCGTAGGCGCAAGGCTCTCACGGGTCAGCTTGCTGTGGCTGCAGTCCTCTCCTTGACGAGCGATGGATCGATATGCAGACGCTCTACGAGCTGTATCAGAACCGGCTGGACCACTGCTCCTACTCGTTGATTTGCGTGTATCTCAATGGATGCGCGTCTCTCACCGCTTGTGAGGACCAGTTTCGGTTAGCGGCATGGAGTTCTTGTCCCAGTCATGTCCCTGCAGCGTGACCCTGTTGCTGTTGGATACCGCTCGCTGCGTCTGCTTCAGGACTGGTTCGGTATGAGACGACGCTCGCCAGGTGGAGGGGTGGCTGACCAACCCTTGTCACGACGTGGTCGACCTGGAGCAGGGTATCCTCCACCTTGATGACTGCACCCTGAGACACCCCATGCTGCTCAAGATACGCCTGCCAGACTAGGGGAAGTCGTGCAGCTGCAGTGCAAGCAGCATCGGCATCGGGAAAGAGATGCACACGCGTCTGGACAGACAGCCACTCAAATTCAGGCGGTTTCGGGTTGCTGATGTGCCATGGCGCGATCGCACGCTTGCCGAAGCCTCGAATACTGGTGGCTGATCGAGGGCAAAGCGCGGTGCTTCGGCTGAGTGGATCGTGCGCGCCTCGATCATCCAGCCAGGCGGAACATTCGGTCTGGCCAGGAGTTCGCTCCGTGGCTGACTCGCCGAGTTCTGCGCTGCGGCGAAGAAGATGGGCGGGCAAAAAGGAAAGCGACGATGAGCACTCCGCCGATGACGAGAAGAAGCGCGGTGAGTGTGTGCCGATGCCGCCAGGTCATGATGACTTCCTACCTGATTATCCAACCCACATCGGAACGCGAGAGTTCATTGGTGTCCAAGCCCCGTCTCGGTGACGAAGACGACAGGAAAAAGCCAGCTCTTGGGCAAAAGGAGAACGTTCCGCTGCGCGTCACCCCAGTTCGTCCAGTTCCAGTTGCTGATACAGCCGTGGTTGCTGCTTCACGTGGCAGCATCTCCGTCCGGCCCCACAAAGTGCTGGTTCTGCCCATCCTCGGAAAAAGCACCGTACTCAGCAAGCGGACAAAATCCCAGCGAGCTTGGCGACGTGCCAGGCGCTTGTCGTGACCCAGGAACCGGCAGTGGCTGAATGGGGCAGAGCGAGTGCAGCCAGGGCAAAGGTGAGAACGAGCAGGAGAGTCCGGTACCAGCTCGGTGACATGCGGGGCTTCCCTTGAAACAGCTGTCGTCTTGCCAGCAGGGTCCTCCCACCAACAGAGCATCAGAGAGAGTTGTCAAGCCTGGTTGTGCGTGGGCCGTTGCTCGGGGGAGGGTGTGGTGAGTCGGCGCGGATACTTCTTCTGCTGCCGGCTGCACAAAGCAGGGTGACTTGTCGTGCGGCAGGTTCTGGTGTCCATCAGCTGGGGCTTGCGGTGCTCTCTCGTTGTTCGCTTTTCGATCCGTCAGGCGTCCCGTGCCTCTTCGACAAAAAGGAGTCTGAAAGCCTGGTCGCTCCAGAGCCGGGCAGACTTTCCCCACTAACGCCCTGTGTGGTCGATGAATTTCCCAGCGGTGAAAGGCAGGCATGGCATCATCTGCTCTGCAATGCCGCTGTCACCGGAGACTACGGTGGCGATATGCTCTGGCCGGCATTCATCCGCTGGGTACTGTTCCGCTGAACGAAAGAAGCCTGGCAGCTCAGTCCCTCGTTTCCTTAATCGGGTTTCCACCACACGAAATGGCAGCGATATCGGAAGAGGCGGTAGCTTCCCTGTGATGGTTGCCGGAAGAATCACGTCTCGCGGGTGTAAGGTAAGACCTTAAGCGTGGGATAGTGCAGCAGCGGGGACGATCTCGGCCGGGAGCAGTTCCCCTCTCCGCGACCTTTGCGGCGACGACTGGCACGGGTTACACGGTGGGCCAGAGCTAGTACTGCTTTCCCGCCGTGGCAACTCAAGCAGACTGCGGTGTTGTCCGAAATATCTCGGAGAAAGGGGCAGGTTGTTGCTTGGGGGGTTCCATGATGGCGCTTGGTTTCAAGGGGAAGGTGCTCGGGATCCTGGCGGCGATGGCCGCTGTCTTCGTACTGCTCGGCGCGGTGGGCTGGTTTTGGATCTCCAGCAGCTTGCGGGCAGTCGACACGGTCGAAGAGATGAATGGCGTACTCGCGACTGTTGGCCAGATGTCACGTCGCATGACGGAGGTGCGCACGAGTGTCGTTGCCCACGTGGGGGCGACAACGAATGCCGATTACCGGAAGCAACTCGATGCCCGGATCGCTGAACTTGACCAGATGATCGCGACCGACTTGGACACACTCGCGGCGACTGCGCATACAGCGGATGAACAGCAGACGGTACAGAACCTGCGCGATGCCTGGAAGAGCTACCGAGACTCCGCAGAGCGCACGCTCCAGCTCTCCCGTCGCTATGATCTCGTTGCAGCCCAGCAGAACATGACGACCGATGCTGCGCAGAAGTTCGACGCACTGCTCCAGGTGATTCGTGACCTCGAGGCAGCATCCCAAGCTGATGCTCGGGCAGTGGCCGATCGTGCTCACGCGCAGCTGGCGTTGCTCCGCTACGCGATGGTAGGGGCGGCGGGGCTGGCGGTGGCGGCGTTTGTTGTGGGCTTTTTGGTCCTGCGGCCGGTGTTGCGGACGGTGAGTGCGGTGGCGCGGGCGAGTGAGCGGCTGGCGGAGGAGGAGTTTGCTGCGCTTGAGACGGCGCTGGGGCAGTTAGCGGCTGGGGACCTGACGGGACGTTTTGTGGTGACGACCGAGCCGCTGGGGATCCGCGGTCGAGACGAGCTGGCGCGGATGGCCCAGGCGTTTGACCGCATGCTGGAGCGGTTGCGGGTGGTGAGCGAGACCTTTGGGCGGGCGGTCGAGGGGTTGTCGCAGCTGGTGGGGCAGGTGCGGATAGCGGTTGGGCAGGTGCACGGTGCGGGCAGTCAGGCGCAGGTGCTTTCGGCGCAGATCGCGGAAGCGACGACGGCGGTGGCGCGGACGGTGCAGGGCGTGGCGCAGGGGTCAGCGAGGCAGGCGGAGCAGGTGAGTGCGGCCTCCACTGCCGTCGATGAGATGAGTCAGACGATTCAGGCGGTGGCGAAGGCGGCGCAGGAGCAGGGGCGGGCGTTGCAGCGGGCGACGGAGTTAGTGCAGCAGATGGCGGAGCGCAACCAGCGAGCCGGTGAACTGGCGCGGGTGGTGACGGAGCGTGCGGGGTGGAATCGAGAGCAGGCGGAAAGTGGTGGCGCCGTTGTCGAGCGGACGCTTGGGGCGATGGAGCGAGTGCGGGTACAGGTCGAAGCGACCGCACGGGCGATCCAGGAGCTGGGCGAGCGCTCGAAGCAGATTGGACAGATTGTGGAGGTAATCAACGATCTCACCGAGCAGACGAATCTTCTTGCGCTCAATGCGGCGATTGAAGCAGCCCGAGCGGGCGAGGCAGGCAAAGGATTCGCAGTGGTGGCGGAGGAGGTACGGAAGCTGGCGGAGCGCTCAGCTGCCTCAACCCAGGAGATTGCGCAGATGGTGCAGGGTATCCAACGCACCGTTGAGCAGGCAGTTGGGGCAATGGCGGAGAGCGCTGGCTCGGTAACACAGGTAAGTGATGAGGCGCGGGAGGTTGGGCAGGTCTTCCAAGCGATTCGCCAGGCGGCGGAGGAGGTTGCGGAGCGCAACCGGGAGCTTTTGCAGGTGCTGGAGGAGATAGCGAAGCGGAGTGCGGAGCTCCGGGCGACGATGGAGGACACGGCGGCGATCGCGGAGGAGAATGCGGCGTCGGCGAGTGAGTTGGCCTCGACGGCGGAGCAGGTACGGGGTGCGATTCGGCAGGTGACGGGGGTGGCGGAGCAGAATGCGGCGGCGGCGGAGGAGGTGTCTGCGGCGACGGAGGAGATGGCGACACAGGTAGGGGGGATTGCGGCGGCAGCGGAGGAGTTGGTTGGGTTGGCCGGGCAACTCGCCACACTGGTGGAGCGTTTCCGGGTAGCAGTCGAGGAGCGCGGTTCAGTACCCGTGCCAGTCCGAACGGAGGCGGCAGCGGCAGCGAATGGGCACCGATGGGACGGGGAGCCTGCAGGCGGTCTTGCCGTCCGGAGCATGCCAGGTGGCAACGGTCGGGGAGCGTGGTGAGAGCGATGCGCCTAGGGCAGAGGAGGGACGACAGCCGTGGGTGAGGACCGTGAACTCATCGAAATGTTCATAGAAGAGACACGAGAACGGCTGGAGCTCATTGAGCCAGCGTTGGTGGAACTGGAGCGGGCCGAAACGCCAGCGGAGAAGGAGCGGCTGCTCAACGAGGTGTTCCGCCATTTGCACTCGACGAAGGGGAGCGCTGGCTACCTTAATTTGAGCGATCTGGTAGCGCTGGTGCACGCGGCAGAGCATCTTGCTGATGTTCTGCGCAAGGGTGCCCCAGTGCAGCCAGACCACGTCGATCTCCTCCTGCAAACGGTCTCGCAGACGCGTGCTTACTTGGCCCATCTGGCGGGGCAAGGGGAACCACCTTCAGGGCTGGGGACGCTGACCGAGCGGTTGCAGCGTGCGGCTACGGTGGCGACGGAGCACCCCATAGCGTCAACAACCAGCGAGTCGCAGACTGGTAGCACAGGCCAGGCCAGCCAGGTGGACGGCGAGGGACGTGGCGAGGAAAGCCGCACGGCGGATGCCGAGTTGACGAGTTCCACGGTACGGGTACCGGTGCATGTGCTCGATCGACTTGGGCGACTGGCCGAGGAGATGCTTGTCACGCGCAACCGGATCACCGCGCTGGCGGCCAATCTCCAGGACGGAGAACTGGTCGGTGCGTCGAAGAAGCTCTCGGTGATGGTGTCCGAGCTCCAAGATATTGCTGCGCTCACCCGACTGCAGCCGATCTCCTCGCTCTTCGCGCAGATGCCGCGAGTGGTGCGCGATGCTGCACGGGTGGCAGGCAAGGAGGTCGACCTCGTGATCGACGGCGGTCGGTTGGAGGTTGACCGGCGGATCTTGCAGGAGCTCCGTGATCCTCTGGTGCATCTCCTGCGCAATGCGGTCGACCATGGGATCGAATCGCCGGAACGACGTATTGCCTTCGGTAAGCCGTCACGCGGGCGGATTACGCTCCGAGCGAGCCGCGAGGGCTCGAACTTGGTCATCGAGGTCAGTGATGACGGAAAAGGGATTGACTACGAGGCAGTGCGGCAGAAGGCGGTCGAGCGGGGGTTCGTCAACGCTCGCGAGGCCGCGACGTTGACCGAAGCGGAATTGAACGCGTTGCTCCTGCGTCCTGGATTCTCGACACGGGATCAGGCGACGGAGCTCTCGGGTCGGGGAGTGGGGCTCGACGTCGTTGCGGTGCGGATGCAGGAACTGGGCGGAAACCTGAGCATCTCGTCGGTTCCTGGACAGGGAACGACAATCCGTCTGGTGGTGCCGACCTCGGTCTCGGTGATGAACACTCTCGTTTTCACGGCGCGAGGCTATCTCCTGGGCATTCCCTACAACGTCGTGCAGGAGATCGTGCTCATCACCGACCGGCAGATCGAGCACTACGGCGAGCAGGATGTCTTCCGCTTGCGTGATCAGCTGGTGCCGCTGTTTACCTTGTCTAGCTGGCCAGAGCGGGACGACGGTGGGAAGAGACAGACGGGGAAGCATTACGTCCTGGTGCTCCGCGGTGAGGGAACCCTTGCCGGGCTCCTCTGCGACGGGATTGCCAGGTTTGAGGAACTGATCGTGAAGCCTGTGGGGAACCTCCTACGCGGGGTTGAGAGCGTGAGTGGGCTGGCGACCCTCGGCACTGGGGAGATCGTCTTGATCTTGGAACCGGACAAGATCCTCGCTGAGGCTGGACTTGCGATGGCCAGGATTCAGACCGAACAGATGCAGATCGGGTTGGTGCACGAGCATCATGCGGCGGAGGATGACCTGGGCGAACGACTTGTCCTGCTTAAGGGATATACGGAGCATCGCTATGCCCTCCCAGTACGGCTCGTCTCGCGCATTGTGCGTTTTACCCCGGAGGAGCTCGCCATCTTTGGCGAACGAGTCTATTACCGAACCGAGGAGGCGCTGATTCCACTGATCGACCTCGACCGCGCCCTAAAGATGGGCGCTGGAGGCATGGAAAGCGGTGGCATTGCGGTGCTGCTCCGGGCGGACAACTTCGAGTGTGGCTTTGTGGCGTCACAGGTGGTGCGGATTGGACGGGTTGGGGTGGAACCGGAGCCGTCGGATCGCCACGGGGTAGCCGGTCTGCTGAACCTCTCAGACGGGGTCTACCTTATGGTCGACGTGCCGACTGTAGTGCACGGGGAACTGCGGCGACTCTACGAGGTGAAGCAGGAGGCACGGTCGGTGCGCGGCAAGAAGGCGCTGATCGTGGAGGACAGCGTTTTCTACCGCGATGCACTGGAGGCCGTGCTCAAGCGGGTCGGCTACGATGTCAGCGCAGTTGGGAGTGTCGAGGAAGCATTGGTCTTCTTGGCGCGAGTGCCCGACGTAGCGCTCATCATTAGCGACTACATGCTTCCGGGTAAGAGCGGGCTCGACCTGATCCAGGCGGTGCGTGCTGGTGAAACCGCAGTGCGGTCGGACGTGCCGATCGTTATCCTTTCCCAGTTGCTCTCTGATCAGGCAAGTGGCCCAGAGCTCCAGCGTCGGTTGCTGGCGGCCGGAGCCAATGCCGTTTTCGGAAAGTTTGATGATCTGGAGCAGAGCGAACTCTTGGAGGAGTTCCGACACTTGGTCGTCCACGACGAGGAGTCCCACCCGGATGGGCCAGAGCAACAGGCGGCGGAGGATGAGACGGTTCACGTGCTTGCTGTTAATCTTGGTCCGGAGGTCTACGGGGTGCCGATTGACCGGGTGCGGGAGATCACGACGCTGGATGGGGTCACGCCGACGCCACTCGAGGACGCAGGGTTCCTGGGGCTCGCAAACATCCGCGGCGAGATTGTGCCGGTCTTCGATCTTGGTGGAGTCCTCCGACGGCCGGTGCGGACAAACGGTGAGGCGGTCGATGTCGTCACGCTGACGAGTCTTGGGCCAATGGTGCTGCGCGGCGAGAGTATTCGTGGCACCATTCGCGTCCCGGTAAGTGAGCTGCGGGAGCCGACTGGGAACCTCGGTGCCCTGGCTGAACTTGTTCCCTCGGTGGCGACCTTGCCGGATTGCCTCTTGCAGGTGGTTGAACTGGAGAAGCTGGCGAGCGTCTGCCTGGGGCG
>DAOTWO010000231.1:0-1511 GCA_034435855.1 Thermomicrobium sp.
TCGTTGTGCTCGGTGAGGACGTAACGTACTGGGGCGCGGTGTTCGGCTTCACCATGGGACTGCACCAGAAGTATGGGCGTGATCGGGTCATCGACACGCCGATCACCGAGCAAACGTTCTTCGGTATGGCTTGCGGTGCTGCTTCGGTTGGCATGCATCCAGTCGTCTCACTGATGTTTGTAGACTTTCTCGGTGCTGGCTTTGACCAGATGTACAACCACATTGCCAAGAATCACTACATGTCCGGTGGGCAGTTCGCCATGCCGGTGACCATCCTGACAGCGATCGGGGGCGGATACGGTGATGCAGCTCAGCACTCACAAGTGCTGTATGGGCTGTTTGCTCATGTCCCCGGCTTTAAGGTTGTGGTACCGGCAACTGCCTACGATGCAAAGGGGCTGACGATCAGCGCTTTGCGTGATCCCAACCCGGTCGTGATCTTTGGTCACAAGCTGCTCACTGGCCTTCCGTTCCTGCCGTTTGAGGGTCAGGAAGAAGAAGTGCCAGAAGAGCGCTACACGGTTGAGTTCGGGAAAGCTGCTATCCGTCGTGAGGGAAGCGATCTCACGATGATCGCTGCCGGGCTTATGGTTCACCGCTGCCTACGCGCTGCCGACGAGCTCGCCCGTGACGGGATCTCGGCGGAGGTGATCGACCTCCGGACACTGGTGCCACTCGATGCTGAGACGCTCGTTGCCTCAGCGCGCAAGACGGGGCGGGTCTTGATTGTCGACGAGGACTATCGGAGCTACGGGATGACCGGTGAGGTGGCCTTCCACGTCCAGGCTGGTGCGCTGGATGCGCTCAAGATGCCAATTCGCCGCCTCGCAGTTCCCGATGTTCCGATTCCGTTCGCCGAGCCGCTCGAGCGAACCGTTATACCCAGCGTTGAGCAGATCGTCGCAGAAGCCAAGGCGCTGTTGGCAGCAGGTGCTCGAGCGTAATCAGAGCGCGCAGCGGAGAGAACAGTCGCCCTGGGGCTTCCCCAGGGCAACGTGCTGCTTGTTTGTTGGACACTGTTCATGCCTGGGCCGCTTCGGGCGGTCGAATCAAGAGCAGTGGTACCGTACCTTCACGCAACAGACGCTCAGCCACGCTTCCGAAGACAACCCGGCTCAGTCCACTTCGCCCGTGTGTCGCCATGACGACGATATTGGGCTGGCGCTCACGCTCGAAGGCGAGCAGTTGCTCTGGCGCGATCCCTTCTAAGACGTGCGTGTCAACTCGCAGTCCCTCACTGCGCAGGCGTTCAGCGAGCTCGTTGACATAGCTCGTGGCTGTCTCCACCAGCTGTTGTGCTAGCTGGTTGAGGACTTCTGCCGAGGTGGGGGCACCTGCAGGCACGCTGAGCAGACTGTAGATCTCCGGTGTCTCTGCAACGCGGACGAGGTGGATGGTTGCTTCAAAGCGGCGGGCGAGCTCCGTCGCGTATGGCACTGCTGCCTCGGCGAGAGTCGATCCGTCCACCGGAAGCAGGATGGATCGGATAACTCCTGGCTCACGCTGCGGCA
>DAOTWO010000232.1:0-2743 GCA_034435855.1 Thermomicrobium sp.
CACCGAAGCTCGTTGGTCACAAATTCCCGAAGCTCACGGCGGACCGGGTTCCTCTCCGCCCATACTCACCTGGCGGACCAATTCGAGGAATTCTTCCTCGCTCCAGGCATCACGGCTACCGGCAAGGACCACGAGTTGGTAGCGACGCAGACCGTCGTCCCACACCGCGGTTTGTGGCCAGCCCCATACTGGATGCGGCACCCAACAGAGCTGCACCCGCTCCGACACCTGGTCACAGTGTGCCTCCGGTCCAGCAGTGGGCCCACCAGGTCCGGCGACCGAAATACTCAGCCGCGCCACAAGCGTCGGGCCGACGAGCCCGACCCTCACCGTCTCCGAACTCTCACGAAGAGCTGAAACAACACGGAGTTCCGCCGGGAATGTGACAGCGGCCACGTTGGGAGCCAGTGCCGCCAGGGCATCCGGGACGGCTTCGAAGACCAGCTGCGTTTGCCACGTCACGCCATCAGCCTGGAGAACATAACACCCTGGCTGTTCCACCTGGAGCTCCACCGACCGTGACCGCTCGCGCATGCGATTGGGCTCGATAAACAGCGCGGGCTGTCCGTCCACCGCAAGTGGGACGACCTCCGGTAGATGGAACAGACGGACGAGGATCGGGCCCCGCTCACTCGCCGCGACCTGGAGTTCAGTGTGGATCGTTTGGCCGGATGTTGCATTGCGATCACCCAGATTCACCACCGCATCCGGGCCCAGCCCGAGGTAGACCGGTCCCTCACCGACCATACTTCCGTACGCCCAAGAACTCCTTGGACAAGGCTGTTCGGCCGCCGGCGGTCGGAGCGGGCGCTGCTGCAGCGCTTCGACGAGGAGTCCCTCGGGGCTCGCGGGAAGCGCTTCGGCACCAACCGCTCCCGCTACGACCGAGATCACAACGTGCTCGGTACAGTCGAACTCGATCATCCCCAGCATCGGCTTGGCCATGAGGTCGTCTGCCTCGCGGAGCAGCGCCGCCGCCACGAGAACGCGCCGCGCGTCAAGAGGCAAGAAACGCACGAATTCGAGCACGCTCCAGCGTTCGCGCTGTACCGCCCGCCGCTCCACCCAATCGAGAAACGCCTCAGGCCGTTCGGTGTACAGACCTGTTTCGAGCGCCTCCGGCTCACGTGGCACAACAGCGAACGTGCGTGACTCCACAGCCAGTGACGTTGGTGACGCGAGGAAACCTCTCAAACGCCCGACATCGCCACGACTCAGAGCAGAGAGGAACGAGGCCAAGCTGTCGAGCGTCCCATCCAGCGTGCAGGACATCGGCAAGTCGACGGGAACGGAAGGAGTCGGTAGCGGTGGAAGAGTGGCCACTTCCGTAAGTCGAACCGTCGGGACAACTGTCGCTGGCACTGTTCCCGCAGTCGGCGTGGACGGTAATCCACGACAGGCTGCGGTGAGCAGAAGGACTGGTACGAGGGCCCGGAGCAATCGAGACACGGGCACACACTCCTCGTGGCTCACTGCATCTCGGGCCCGGTATACCACGACGACAGGACCATCAGGGATGAATCCAAACCACCGTCCCCACAGGAGTCCAGTCATAGAGCCAGGCGGCAGCATCTAAGGGAAGATTCACGCAGCCATGACTCATTGGATGACCAAAGTTGTTGTGCCAGTAAGCACCGTGCAGCGCATAGCCAAGATAGAAATACATCGTATGTGGAACGTTCGGCAGATCGTAATAGTCAATACCTGGTGTTCCACCTCGCATCCGCTCGTAGCGGAGCTTCACGTACACACGGAAGGTCCCGGTCGGGGTTGGATACTGCGGGAGTCCGGTCGAAACGAGCGTCCAGAAGACAAGACGATCGTGTTCCCAAGCCCGAAGCGCTTGATCGCTGAGATCAACCTCGATCCACTTCGCTTCGCCAACAGGTGCTCCTGCAGGCAGAGTACGAACAAGACCAGGTACGCGGGGAAACAACGCTGGTGTATAGACCGGGACATCGGGTGGCTGGGCAAGCGGTGCGCGCTCCGCTGCGATCCGCCGGGCAGCCCAATCGCCAAGGCGCGTCACCTGGATTTCTCCAGCCGTCCCCCGCTGTGCCGGATGCCACTCCAATCGGGCACGCTCGAAATATTGGACGGTGAGCCCGTCCTCAGTCAGTTCCTCGCTGATGGGATACCCGAAGATCCGTACCCCTCCGAAGCGTTCCCAGAACCAACGGAAGCCGTGGCAGAGGTTGTGCTGCGTTTCGACGAAGTACCGACAGGCCGTGTTGTCCGCTGGTTCAGTGGGAAGGAATGCCCGATCAGAACGGCCGCTCGTCGCCTCGACCCCAAGCCGTCGCAGCTGGACACGCCACTCGGCCGGTGCTTCCGGATGCCACTCAAAAACGGCACGCTCGAAGTACTGGACGGTCGTTCCTTGTTCGCTGAACTCCTCACTGAGCGGATACCCAAAAATGGGAACATCGCCGTTCCGCAACCAGAATTCGAGGAAACCATAGGCGAGTGTGTGACCGGTCTCTGGGAAGTAGACACGCTCCGGCCCACCCAGCACTGCCCCGGCCGGTGACGGTAGGGCAATCACAAAGAGCAGTGCAAGGGCAAGGCCACTGCACACTGAGCGGGCGAGGGCCTTGCCGGCAATTGCGCGGGGCGAACACAGAACCATGACGCGCACTCCAGCCATTTGAGAACGAGTGACCTTCTTCAGAATACCCATAGGAGGAGGCACGGGGCAAGCCAAAGCGAACGTTCGCTCTTTTCCGTTCCACCTTGGATCAGC